>JAURXG010000146.1 GCA_030654555.1 Aquabacterium sp. | reverse complement strand
TGCTCGACATGATGGTCGGCGCGCCGCCCGACCCGTTCCCCAAGATCCACACGGGCCACACCGCCGAGACCGCGGCCGAGCAGTTCGGCATCAACCGCCAGATGATGGACGAGCTGGCCACCGAGAGCCACCGCCGCGCCGCAGCCGCGATTGCCGCGGGTTACTTCAAGGACCAGATCGTCCCGGTGATGATCAAGACCCGCAAGGGCGAGGTGGCCTTCGAAGTCGACGAGCACGTGAAGGCCGACACCACGATGGACACGCTGGGCAAGATGCGCCCGGCCTTCAAGAAGGACGGCATGGTGACGGCCGGCAATGCCTCGGGCATCAACGACGCCGCCAGCGCCGTGGTGCTGGCCGCCGGCGACGCGGTGAAGGCGCAGAACCTCAAGCCGCTGGCCCGCCTGGTGGGCTACGCCCACGCCGGCGTGGAGCCCACCATCATGGGCATCGGGCCGGTGCCGGCCAGCCGCAAGGCGCTGGCGCGCTGTGGCCTGACGGTGGCCGACATGGACGTGATCGAGTCGAACGAGGCCTTTGCCGCCCAGGCGTGCGCGGTGGTCAAGGAACTCGGCCTCGACCCGGCCAAGGTCAACCCCAACGGCTCGGGCATCTCGCTGGGCCACCCGATCTGCGCCACCGGCGCCATCATCACCACCAAGGCCATCTACGAGCTTCACCGCACCGGCGGCCGCTATGCCCTGGTGACGATGTGCATCGGCGGTGGCCAGGGCATCGCAGCGGTGTTCGAACGCTGCTGATCGGACGCGATCGCTAGATCACCACGCCGTAGGCCTCGGTGAAGGCCGGCTGGGCATAGCTGTCGGCGGCATAGGCAAAGCCCTTGTCGCCCCAGCCGGTGCCCCAGCTGTTGCGCACGATGAAGCGGCCGTTGACGTAGCCCACCAGGGCCACGCAATGGCCGCCCAGGCCGCTGTTGGCCGTGAAGCTGTCGAGCTTGCCCTTGGTGGTGGTGGCCTGCATGAAGGTCTCGTCCACGTCCAGCCGGGTCAGGATCGGCCCCTTGGTGGCCAGCCAGTCGCGCCAGGCCGCCAGGTTGCGCCCGAGGTTGAAGTAGCTGGCAATGCGCCGCTGCGAGGCCAGCGCATAGAAGGTGTTGGCGGTGCCGGTGTACATCTGCGACTGGCCGCCCAGCTTGAACGGCAGCACCTTGTCGGTGACCACGCCGAACTTCTGCGCAATGCCCAGCGCCGCGGTCAGCCAGGTGCCGTCGCTCTCGATGAAGCTGGTGGGCCGGGTGGTGTACGGATCGGTCTCCTTGGCCGCCATCCACATGAATCGCACCGACAGGCGCTCGTTCTTGGCCAGCTTGCCGGCCTTCACGAAGTGCCAGCGCAGCACCGCGTCGGCCGAGCCCCAGCCCACGCACGAGCCGGTGTTGCCCTGGTCGCCGATGGCCCACCAGGCTTCGCGCAGATCGATGTTGCCGCCGGCCGCCGCGGCCGCACCGGCCTTGCTGCGCCGCGACGGCGTGAGGCCCGCGGCCTCGGCGGTCTCCAAGGTCCAGTTCTTCTCTTGCTTGGGTGAGGGCAGGCAGTTGAGGATGTAGGGCGTGCTGCGCTTGCGGGTGGCCATGAGGGTCTCCTGGTTGTGGCACGACCGATGCTGCGTCGCCACCCTGCGCGAGTCCACCCTGATTTCTAGGGAACCTGCAAGAACCTTGACCTAACCCCAGACGCGCCGGGCCACCTCGACCACCCGCTCCAGCTTGCGCCACTGGTCGTCCTGCGACAGCGCGTTGCCGTGGTGGGTGCTGGAGAAGCCGCATTGCGGCGACAGGCACAGCTGGTCGAGTGGCACCACCTGGGCGGCCTCGTCGATGCGGCGCACCAGCGCGTCGGCGCTTTCCAGCTCGCCCAGCTTGGTGGTCACCAGGCCCAGCACCACCTTCTTGCCGGCCGGCAGCTTGCGCAGCGGCTCGAAGCCGCCGGCGCGCTCGTTGTCGAACTCCATGAACCAGCCGTCCACGTCGGTCGAGAACATCGCCTCGACCACCGGGTCGTAGCCGCCCTCGGCCACCCAGGCGCTCTTGAAGTTGCCGCGGCAGGTGTGGATGGTCACCACCATGTCGGCCGGGCGGTCGGCCAGCGCGGCGTTGATGACCTGGGCATAACGCTGCGGCAGCGCGCCCGGGTCGTCGCCGTTGTCGCGGCAGTTCTGCTGGATCTTCGGGTCGCACAGGTAGGCGAAGGTGATGTCGTCGAGCTGCAGGTAGCGGCAGCCGGCATCGGCCAGGTGGCGGATGGCCTGGCGGTAGGCCGCGGCCACGTCGTCCCAGAAGGCGTCGAGATCCGGATAGACCTCGCGCGAGATCGCGGCCCGGCCTCCGCGCAGGTGCAGCATCGACGGCGACGGGATGGTCATCTTCGGCGTGCAGCCGGTGCCCGCCGTGAGGCTGGCCAGGTAGGTGAAGTGGTCGGCCATGATCGGCGCGCTGCAGCCGATGCGGCCGGTCACCGAGGCGATCGGCGGCTGCTCGCTCTGGCCGGCGATGCGGAACTTCTGCCCGCCGTTGTCGACCATCGTCACGCCGTCGAGTTGCGCCAGGAAGTCGAGGTGCCACCAGTCGCGGCGGAACTCGCCGTCGGTGATCGACTGCAGCCCGCAGGCGCGCTGGCGCTGCACTGCCTCGGCGATGGCCGCGTCCTCGGCCGCGCGCAGCGCCGCGGCGTCGAGCTGCCCGGCGCGGTGCTGGGCGCGGGCCTGGGAAAGTGCGGCGGGCCGCAGCAGGCTGCCCACCTGGTCGGCACGGAAGGGGGGACGGTTCATGGCGCTGTCTCGTTGTGAAGGTGGTTGTGGACGGGGTCCGGCGATGATGCCAGCGGTTAAGCTGCTGCACTGCAACAACGCAACTTCCAACAGGAGCCCCCAGCATGAACATCCAGACCATCGGCGTGATCGGCGCCGGCACCATGGGCAACGGCATCGCGCAGGCCTGCGCCGTCAGCGGCTTCGACGTGGTGATGGTCGACATCGACCTGGCCGCGGTGCAACGCGGGCTGGCCACGGTGTCGGCCAGCCTGGAGCGGCTGGTCAAGAAGGACAAGCTGTCGGTCGAGGCCAAGGACGCCGCGCTGGCCCGCATCCACGGCAGCGTGGACTACGCCGCGCTGAAGGACGCGCAGCTGGTGATCGAGGCGGCCACCGAGAACGAGGGCCTCAAGCGCAAGATCCTGGCCCAGCTCGACGAGCTGCTGCCGGCCAAGACCCTGGTGGCCACCAACACCAGCTCGATCTCGATCACCAAGCTGGCCGCGGCCACGCGCCGGCCCGACCGCTTCATCGGCATGCACTTCTTCAACCCGGTGCCGATGATGGCGCTGGTGGAGATCATCCGCGGCCTGCAGACCAGCGACGCCACCCACGACGCGGTGCACGCGATGGCGGTGCGCCTGGGCAAGACGCCGATCACGGTGAAGAACGCACCGGGCTTCGTCGTCAACCGCATCCTGATCCCGATGATCAACGAGGCCTTCTTCGTGCTGGCCGAGGGCCTGGCCACCGCCGAGGACATCGACGCCGGCATGAAGCTGGGCTGCAACCAGCCGATCGGCCCGCTGGCGCTGGCCGACATGATCGGCCTGGACGTCTGCCTGGCGGTGATGAACGTCTACGTCGAGGAGTACGCCGACTCGAAGTACCGGCCCTGCCCGCTGCTCAAGGAGATGGTGGCGGCCGGCTGGCTGGGCCGCAAGAGCGGCCGCGGCGTGTACCGCTACTGAAGCGGCGCCGGCTGCGCGGGCCCGGCCGCGCGCCGCGCCTGCAACGCCCGCAAGGCCTGCAGCGCCGCGTCGTAGTCGTGCAGTTCGAGCGGCCGCTCCACGCTGCGCACCGCGTCGTCGCCGAACGCCGAACGCAGGTCGGATTCCAGCGCCCGGAAGCGGGCCGTGGCGCGGAAGTCGGCCACGTCGAGCAGTCGCGCCAGATCGACCATGGCCGCGTCCAGCGCCGCCAGCGCTTCGGCGTCCAGCACGGCCGCGGGTGACCGCGCCGCGGCGCCGGCCAGCCGCTGGTCGATCGCCTGGGCCAGGCTGCGCAGCGCCGCCTGCAGGGCGTGGCCCTGTTCGAGCGGGGATGGCGCGGGCGTATCCCGCTCGTCAGGCAGGTCGAGCGCCGCCAGCGACCGCTCCAGCCCCCGCGCCTGGCTCATCAGGTCGCTGGCGCCCACCGCGCCACAGGCGCCACGCAGCGAGTGCAGCTGCCGCCGCGCGTCGATCCAGCGCGCCGCATGCAGGGCCTCGTCGAGACCGGACAGTCCGTCGCGGTAGTTGTCCGCAAACTGGCGCAGCACCCGGGCATAGACCTGATCGCGCCCCGGCAGGTACAGCAGCGCCCGCGCCATCGTCAGCCCGGGGATGTCCGAGAAGTCGGGCGTTGCCGCGGCCGAGCCGGGCGCCGCCACGACCGTCGTGGCCACCGACAGGGCGGGCGGGTCGGCGGGCGCGCCAGCCGCTGCACCGGCCGTCGGCGCACCCGCCGGCACGGCCGTAGGCGCCAGTGGCGCCGGCCACTGCAGGGCCGGGCCATCGACCAGCCGCGCCGGCAGCCAGCGCAGCAGCATGGCGTAGAGCAGGTCGGGATCCACCGGCTTGGCCAGGTGATCGTCCATGCCGGCCGACAGGCAGGCCTGCCGGTCATCGCCGAAGGCGTTGGCGGTCATGGCCAGGATCGGGGTGCGCGCGTAATGCGGCATGCTGCGCAGCATGCGCGTGGCGGCCAAGCCGTCCAACACCGGCATCTGCACGTCCATCAGCAACAGGTCGTAGGCCTGCTGGCGCGCCAGCCGCACGGCGTCCTCGCCGTTGTGGGCCATGTCGACCATCAGACCCACCGAGCGCAGCAGTTCGCCGGCCACCTCCCGGTTGACCGGGTTGTCCTCGGCCAGCAGCACACGCGCGCCACGCAGGCGCTCATGTGGCGATGCCGCCTCGGGCGCGGGCTGCGGCAGGCTCGGCTGGGCCGGCGGGCGGGCCGACGACCGGGGCCGGTCGAAGCGGGCGGTGAACCAGAAACAGCTGCCCTGCCCCGCGGCGCTGTCCACGCCCACCTCGCCGCCCATCAACAGGGCCAGGCGGCGGGTGATGGCCAGCCCCAGGCCCGTGCCGCCGTAGCGGCGGGTGGTGGAGGTGTCGGCCTGCTCGAAGATGCCGAACAGATCGCCCAGCTTGTCGGCGGGCACGCCCACGCCGGTGTCCAGCACCGAGAAGCGCAGGCGCAGCGCATCGGTCTCGGACGCCAGCAGCTCGCAGCGCAGCTCGATCGATCCGCGGTCGGTGAACTTCACCGCATTGCTCATCAGGTTGAGCAGGGCCTGCGCCACCCGGGCCGCATCACCGCGCAGCACCGGTGGCACGCCGTCGGCCACCACCCGCAGTGCCAGCCCCTTGTCGTGCGCGTGCTCGGCCACCAGGCTGCAGGTGCGCGCCAACAGCGCTTCGACATCGAAATCGGTCATCACCAGCTGCAGCTTGCCGGACTCGATCTTGCTCAGGTCGAGCACATCGTTGATCACGCCCATCAGGTGGTTGCCCGCCTGCGACACCTTGGCCAGGCGCTCGGCGCCGACGCCGTCGCGGGCGTCGTGCCGCATCAGGTGGGTGAGCCCGATGATCGCGTTCATCGGCGTGCGGATCTCGTGGCTGATGTTGGCCAGGAAGGCGCTCTTGGCACGGTTGGCGGCCTCGGCGCGGTCCCGGGCGGCCACCAGTTGCTCGTTGAGCGCCTGCAACCGCAGCTCGGCCTTCTTGAAATCGGTGATGTTGGAGACCAGCACGAACAAGCCGGCCACGCGGTCGTCCTGGAAATCGGGCACGTAGTGCACCCAGGCGTGGCGCACCTCGCCGGCGTCGTTGACCAGCGCGTATTCGAAGCGCTGCGCCCGCCCGGCCAGCGCCGCGTCGAACGCCATCTCGCCGACATCGCTGTCGGCATCGCCGAAGAACGCCTCGCGCGTCATGCCCACCGGGTCGCGGTGCGGCGAGAACCAGGCGCGGTACGACCGGTTGGCATAACGCAGCACCTGCTGCGCATCCCAATAACCCACCATGTCGGGCAGGTTGTCGGTGATCGACCGCAGGAAATGCTCGCTGTCGGACTGCGCCCGAAGCGCCAGCCGCAGCGCCTGGGTGCGCTCGCCGACCTCCTCCTCCAGCTGCTGGCGGTGGCGCGCCAGTTCGGCCTGCACCCGCTTGCGCTCGGTGATGTCCTCGACGATCGACACGTAGTAGCTCGGCGCACCCCCGGCATCACGCACCAGCGAGCTGGTGCGCGAGACCCAGATGACGCTGCCGTCCTGGCGCAGGTAGCGGTGTTCCACCGTCACGGCGCTCAGCTCGCCCAGCAGCACCCGCCGCAGCTGCCGCCACGAGGACACCAGGTCATCGGGATGCGTGAGCCGGCGGTAGTCCAGGGCCAGCAGCGCGTCGTGGCTGTAGCCGGTGATCTCGCACAGGCGCGGGTTCACGCTGATCCAGCGGCCGTCGAGCGCGTTCTCGGCAATGCCCACCGGAGAGTTGTCGAAGGTGGCGCGGTAGCGGGCCTCGCTGTCACGCAGGGCATTCTCGATCGCCAGCCGGGCGGTGATGTCGCGGCAGACCGAGAAGAAGACGTTGCGCCCGTCCAGTTCCAGCCGGGTGATGCTGACATCCACCGTGATCAGTTCACCCCCCTGCCGGCGCATGTGGATCTGCTCGGATCGCGGCGGGTAGTCGGTCGAGGCCAGCGAGGCCAGCAACTGCTCCCGGGTCTCGCTGGCATCCCAGTCCCACACCCGCATCTGCATCACCTGCGCCAGGCTGTAGCCCAGCAGGTCGGCAAAGGCCTGATTGGCGTCGTCGACCGTGCCGTCGGTGTTGAGCACCACCACGCCGTCGCGCGACTGCTCGAACATGACCCGACAGCGCATGGCATCGTCGCGCAGGCGCTGCGCGTTGCCGCGACCGGGTTCGTCGGCGGTGCGGTCACTCATGCGGTCAGGCGCCCACGGTGGGGCCAACGCCCGGGCGGCACGGCCGTCATCACGGCCTCAGCCCGCCGCCGCCGCCAGCGGCTGGGGCAGCTCGGCGGACTCTGCCAGATGGCCGGCTTCATCGGCATGGCGCGCGGCGATGGCGCGCCATTCGGCGTGGCACTCGATGAAGGCGTCGACCATCGCCGGGTCGAAATGGCGGCCTCGTTCGGCCACGATCAGGGCGCGGGCGGTCTCGTGCGTCATCGGCGCCTTGTAGACCCGGCGCGAGATCAGTGCGTCGTACACGTCGGCCACCGCCATCAAGCGGGCCGACAGCGGAATGGCCTCACCAGCCAGCCCGTCGGGGTAGCCGCTGCCGTCCCAGCGCTCGTGGTGGCTGCGGGCGATCTGCTTGGCGAAGTGCAGGAACTCCACCGGCTGGGCCACGTCCTGCTCGGCATGCTCGATGGCCTCGGCGCCGATCTTGGCATGCGTCTTCATGATCTCCCACTCGGCCGCATCGAGCTTGCCGGGCTTGAGCAGCACGTTGTCGGGGATGCCGACCTTGCCGATGTCGTGCAGTGGCGCCGACTTGACCAGCAGGTCGACCTGACGGTCGTCGATCAGCCCGGCAAAGTGCGGATCTCGGCGCAGGTGGTTGGCCAGGCTGCGCACGTAGCCCTGGGTGCGCAGCAGGTGGTTGCCGGTCTCGGGGTCGCGCGTCTCCGCCAGGCGCGCCAGCGCATGGATGGTGACGTCCTGCACGCGCAGGCTCTCGACCATGCGGCGCTGCACCTCGGCCTCGAGCCAGCGGTTGCGGTCGCGCATCAGGTCGCGCGCCTGCTTGAGCTCCAGCTGCGTGCGCACCCGCGCCAGCAGGATGGGCGCGCGGATCGGCTTGGTGATGTAGTCCATCGCCCCCAGTTGCAGGCCACGCTCCTCGTCCTCGGCACTGTCGAGCGCCGTCAGGAAGATCACCGGGATGTCGGCCGTCTCGGGGCGGGCACGCAGGCGCTGCAGCACCTCGTAGCCGTCCATGTCGGGCATCATCACGTCGAGCAGGATCAGGTCGGGCCGTGGCGCCAGTTGCGCCAGACGCAGCGCGCGCTCGCCCGAGTTGGCGGCCCGAACCGCGTGGTTGGGCAGCAGCAACTCGCCGATCACGGTGAGGTTCTCGGGGTTGTCGTCGACGATCAGTACCTGCGGTAGGGTCATGGCGTGTAGGCCCGGATGGCATGGAATCGCTGGGCATCGGACATTGCGCAAACGCAACACGAATGGCGCGGGACTACTTCAGGGAGTTGTTCTTTGTATCACGGCCCCCGGCCGGTGGGCTCGACGACCAGGGCCGAAAAACCGGTGCTGTTGCCGGTTTGCGGCCCCGGGGAGAATGCCCGCCATGCCCACCCTGCCCACCGCCCTGCCCCAACGCATCGTCTGCCTGACCGAAGAACCCACCGAGGTGCTGTACGCCCTGGGCCTGCAGGACCGCATCGTCGGCATCTCGGGCTTCACCGTGCGCCCGCCCCAGGCGCGGCACGAGAAGCCCCGAGTCAGCGCCTTCACCAGCGCCAAGGTCGACAAGATCCTGGCGCTGGCGCCCGATCTGGCCATCGGCTTCTCGGACATGCAGGCCGACATCGCCGCCGCGTTGATCAAGGCCGGCGTCGAGGTGTGGATCAGCAACCACCGCTCGGTGGCCGGCATCCTGGGCTACGTGCGGCGGCTGGGCGCGCTGGTGGGCGCCAGCGCCGCGGCCGATGCCTATGCCGACCGCCTGGCCGACCACGTGGCGCAGGTACGTGCCGCCGCCGCGCGGCTGCCGCGTCGGCCCCTCGTCTACTTCGAGGAATGGGACGTGCCGGCGATCAGCGCGATCCGCTGGGTCAGCGAGCTGGTGGGCGCTGCCGGCGGCGACGACATCTTTCCGCAACGCGCGCTGGCCCCGCTGGGGCGCGACCGCATCGTGGCCGACGGCAGCGAGGTGGTGGCGGCGGCGCCCGACCTCATCATCGGCTCGTGGTGCGGCAAGAAGTTCCGCGCCGAGCAGGTGGCCGCGCGGCCGGGCTGGGCCGAGGTGCCCGCGGTGCGCGACGGCGAGCTGCACGAGATCAAGTCGCCGCTGATCCTGCAGCCCGGCCCGGCGGCGCTGACCGACGGGCTGGACCAGCTGCACCGCATCATCGCCGGCTGGGCGCTGCGCCACGGGTGACAGCCCGCTGGCGGCCCGCGTGCGATCATTTCCGACGCTTGATTCCCAACCGAGGAGCACACCATGTTCAAGGCCATCCTGCTGCAGCAGACCGATGACAAGAAGACCCACGCCGAGCTGGTCGAGATGGACGACAGCCGCCTGCCCGACGCCGCCGCGCACGAGGTGACGGTGGACGTGGCCTACTCGACGCTGAACTTCAAGGACGCGCTGGCCATCACCGGCAAGGGCGCCGTGGTGCGCAGCTGGCCGCTGGTGCCCGGCATCGACCTGGCCGGCACGGTGGCCGAAAGCCGCCACCCCGATTGGAAGCCGGGCGACGCGGTGGTGGTCACCGGCTGGGGCATGGGCGAGAACTTCTGGGGCGGCCTCACCCAGCGCCAGCGCGTCAAGGCCGACTGGCTGCTGAAGATCCCGGCGCCCTTCACCGCGCGCAGCGCCATGGTCATCGCCACCGCCGGCTTCACCGCCGCGCTGTGCGTGATGGCGTTGCGCAAGCACGGCCTGAAGCCGGGCGATGGCGAGGTGCTGGTCACCGGCGCGGCCGGCGGCGTGGGCTCGATCGCGGTGGCGCTGCTGGGCGCGCTGGGCTATGCCGTGGTGGCCTCCACCGGCCGGCCGCAGGAGGCCGACTACCTCACCGGCCTGGGCGCGGCGCGCATCGTCGACCGCAACCAGTTCAGCCAGCCCGGCAAGCCGCTGCAGAAAGAGACCTGGGCCGGCGTGGTCGACACGGTGGGCAGCCATACGCTGGCCAACGCCTGCGCGGCCACCCGCTTCAACGGCGCCGTGGCGGCCTGCGGCCTGGCGCAGGGTGGCGACTTCCCGACCACCGTGATGCCCTTCATCCTGCGCGGCGTCACGCTGTACGGCATCAACAGCGTGTTCGTGCCGAACGATCAGCGTGCCGAGGCCTGGGCGCTGATGGCCCGGCACCTGAGCCCGGCGCAGCTCGACGCGATGAGCACCGAGATCGGCCTGAGCGAGGCCATCGCCTACGCGCCCCGGCTGCTGGCGGGCGAGGTGCGCGGGCGCACGGTGGTGAACACGGCCACTTGAGTGCGGAGTTCGCGTGACGCGGTTCAGGCGCGCCCGGCGCGGTCGCCTGCGGCCAGGCGATCGG
The DNA here is from genome assembly GCA_030654555.1 of Aquabacterium sp. Classification (GTDB taxonomy): domain Bacteria; phylum Pseudomonadota; class Gammaproteobacteria; order Burkholderiales; family Burkholderiaceae_C; genus Pseudaquabacterium. Next base: position 5,974 of record JAURXG010000146.1, on the reverse strand, counting down.
GGATCCCTGGTAATAACCCTCAAGTAGTGCGCGGTAACGGTCGATAGGCAGGCGACTGCTCGCGAAACCGGGGCCTATGGTGGCTCCCGGCGCGGGCATCGCGCTGAGGGACCGGAACCCATGAGCTTTCTTCACAACCTGCGGCTGGGGCAGAAATTCCTGCTCATCGGCCTGCTGATGCTTGCACTGTGTGCCCCACCCACGGTGGCGGTGGTCATGATGCTGGTGCGTGATATCCAGACGGTGCGCGCCGAGCATGACGGCGTCAAGCCGGTCGGCGATCTGCTCAAGCTGGTGCGGCTGACGCAGGTGCACCGCGGCGCCAGCACCGGCTGGCTGGGCGGCAACGAAGGCCTGAAGGCGGCCCGTGAGACCCATGCCGCCGAACTGGACAAGGCCCTGGCGGTCTTGCTCGATTCATCGGCGCCCTACCAGGGTGGGCCACTGGCCGAACGCCGCAGCGCCGTGCGGCAGCAATGGCAGTCGCTGCGCGACGCGGTGAACAGCAAGGGCATCGACGCGCCTCAGAACTTCAAGCGCCACACCGAACTGGTGGACATCCAGTTGCGCCTGCTGGCCGACCTGGCCGACCGATCGACCCTGATGCTCGATCCCGAGCCCGGCGCCTACGCCTTGATCGCCAGCGTGATCGAGCCGCTGCCCAAGCTCACCGAACTGCTGGGCCAGAGCCGCGCGCTCGGCACGCTGTACCTCAAGAAGGGCGAGATCACGGCCGGCGAGAAGGCCCGGATGCAGGCCACCGTGGACCAAATGGCGCAACTGCAGCACCAGGCCGAGCGCCATCTCGGCAACCTCGCCGCTGGCGACGCCGCACTGGCTCGGCAGGTCGATGGGCCGCGCCGCGCGGCCGAGCAAGCCGTGGTCGACGCGATGGCGCTGGTGCGCAGCCAGCTGCTGGAGCCCAGCACGCTGAACGCGCCGTCGACCGACTACTTCAATGCCATGACGGGCAAGATCGACGTGCTGTTCCAGCTGGTGCAGACCAGCTTCGACGCCCTGTCGCAGCACTTCGACGACCGCATCGCCAGGCTGCAGCGCCAGCTGGTGCTGATCGCCATCGCGATGATGCTGGTGGGTGGCATGGCCGTCTGGCTGATGCTGTCGATCAGCCGCAGCACGCTGCGCACTGTGTCCAGCGCCCAGGCCGCCGCCGAGGCGCTGGCCCGCGGCGACCTGAGCCACCGCGTGCAGACCGAATCGAAGGACGAGATCGGCCGCATGGCGCGCACGCTGGGCGACGCGATGGCCCACCTGGCCGGCATGGTGCGCGAGATCAAGGCCACCGGCGAATCGGTGGGCACCGCGTCGGCGCAGATCGCCGCGGGCAACGCCGACCTCAGCATGCGCACCGAGCAGACCGCCGCCAACTTGCAGCAGACCGCCTCGTCGATGGAGCAGCTGCACGCCACCGTGCGCCACAACGCCGATTCGGCGCACCAGGCCGCGCAGCTGGCCGGCCAGTCCAGCCAGGTGGCGGTGGACGGCGGGGCGCTGGTGGGCCAGGTGGTGGCCACCATGCACGCGATCAGCGCCAGCTCGGGCAAGATAGCCGACATCATCGGCGTGATCGACGGCATCGCCTTCCAGACCAACATCCTGGCGCTGAACGCCGCCGTCGAAGCCGCCCGTGCCGGCGAGCAAGGGCGCGGCTTCGCGGTGGTGGCGTCCGAGGTGCGCAGCCTGGCGCAGCGCAGTGCCAGCGCGGCGCGCGAGATCAAGACGCTGATCAACAGCAGCGTGGAGACGGTGCAATCCGGCGCCCTGCTGGTGGAACGCGCCCAGCAGACCATGGGCGACATCGTGCAGCAGGCCAGCCAGGTGAGCACCCTGGTGGGCGAGATCGGCACCGCCACGGCCGAGCAGACCCAGGGCATCGCGCAGGTGAACGTCACCGTGACCCAGCTCGACCAGGCCACGCAGCAGAACGCCGCGCTGGTGGAAGAATCGGCCGCTGCCGCCGACAGCCTGCGTCAGCAGGCCGACAAGCTGGTCGAAGCCGTCGGCCGATTCACGGTGTGATCGACGCTCCCTCCCGAAGCGCCTTCGGCGCTTCCCCCCAGGGGGGCGACGGCAGTGGCCCGGCGAAGCCGGTTCCGCGGCGTCCGCTGGGCGGGGTCAGCTGTTGCGCACCTCGCGCATGAGGTTGCGGCCGATCAGGGTCTGCATGATCTGCGAGGTGCCTTCGTACAGGCGGAACAGGCGCACGTCGCGGTAGAAGCGCTCGATGCCGTACTCGGCCATGTAGCCGGCGCCACCGAAGATCTGCACCGCGCGGTCGGCCACGCGGCCGCACATCTCGCTGGCGAAGAGCTTGCAGCAGGCGGCTTCGGTGGCCACCGGGCGGCCGCTGTCGCGGCGGCGCGCGGCGTCCATCACCATGCACTCGGCGGCGTAGATCTCGGTCTTGCTGTCGGCCAGCATCGCCTGGATCAGCTGGAAGTCGCCGATCGCCTGGCCGAACTGCTGGCGCTCGGCCGCGTAGGCCAGGCTGTCGGCCAGCAGGCGCTGGGCCACCGCCACGCAGATCGCGGCGATGTGGATGCGGCCCTTGTCGAGCACCCGCATCGCCATCTTGAAGCCCTGCCCCTCCTTGCCACCGATCAGGTTGGCCGCGGGCACGCGCACGTTCTCGAAGATCACGTCGCAGGTGTGGGCGCCGCGCTGACCCATCTTGCGGTCGGGCAGCCCCAGGCTGATGCCGGGTGACTTGGCGTCGACGATGAAGGCCGACACCCCGCCCGCGCCCTTGATCGCCGGGTCGGTGCGCGCCATCAGCGTGAACAGCCCGGCCTGCGGTGCGTTGGTGATGTAGCGCTTGGTGCCGTTGACAACGTAGTGGTCGCCGTCCTTGATCGCGGTCGTTCGCAAGGACGCCGCGTCCGATCCCGCGCCCGGCTCGGTCAGCGCGAACGACGCGATCATCTCGCCGCTGGCCAGCTTGGGCAGCCACTGCGCCTGCTGCTCGGGCGTGCCGTCGAAGACGATGCCCTGCGAGCCGATGCCCACCGTGGTGCCGATCACCGAGCGGAAGGCCGGCGAGGTCTTGCCCAGCTCGAGCAGCACCCGCACCTCCTCTTCCATCGTCAGGCCCAGGCCGCCATGGGCCTCGGGGATGGTGAGGCCGAACAGGCCCATCTCGCGCATCTCCTGCACCACCTCGGGCGGGATGCGGTCCTCGTCGGCCACCTGGTGCTCCAGCGGCACCAGCCGCTCGCGCACGTAGCGCGCCACGGTCTCGACCAGGGCCTGGGTGATGTCTTCGTCGCGGATCATCGGCAGGCCCTCACAGTGCCTCGGCGGTGCCGAGGATGGCGGTGGCCTGGCTCGACAGCGTGCCGCCGTTGCCATGCGCCAGCGCCACGTGGACGTCGGCCACCTGCCGCTCGCCGGCCTCGCCGCGCAGCTGCTGCACCGCCTCGATCAGCGCGAAGATGCCGTACATGCCCGGGTGGGTGCCGCTCAAGCCCCCGCCGTTGGTGTTGACCGGCAACCGCCCGCCGGGGCCGATGGCGCCGTTCTCGACAAACGCCCCGCCCTCGCCCTTGGCGCAGAAGCCCAGGTCTTCCAGGAACAGGATGGTGTTGATGGTGAAGGCGTCGTACAGCTCGAGCACCTGCACGTCCTTGGGCGCCAGGCCGGCCATCTGGAAGGCCAGCGCGCCACTCTGCTTGGCGGCGGTGACGGTCAGGTCGGGCATCGACGAGATCTGGCGGTTCCAGCAGGCGGTGGCGGTGCCCAGCACATGCACCGGCTTCTTGGGCAGGGTCTTGGCGCGGTCGCTGCGCACCAGCACGAAGGCGCCGGCCCCGTCGGTGACCAGGCAGCAATCACGCACGGTGAGCGGGCTGGCGATCATGCGGGCCTTCAGCACGTCGTCGATGCTCAACGGGCCGCGCTCGAAGGCGTCGGGGTTCTTCTGCGCCCAGCCGCGTGCGGCCACCGCCACCTCGGCCAGCTGGCGTCGGGTGGTGCCGTAGGTGGCCATGTGGCGCGAAGTGGCCAGCGCATAGGCCGCCACCGGGAACACCGGGTCGTAGGGCATCTCGTAAGGCTGCGGGTCCATCTGCCGGCGCGCGGCGGCCACCGCGGCGCGGTTCATCGTGCCGCTGCGCTGGGTGCTGCCGTAACACACCAGCACCGCATTGCACTGGCCCGAGGCCAGCGCCAGCATCGCCGGCATCAGATGAGCGATGAAGCTGCTGCCGCCCAGCATGGTGCCGTCGATGAAGGTGGGGTTCAGGCCCAGGTACTCGATCACCGGCATCGGCCACATCGTGCTCAGCACGCTGGCGGTGCAGACGCCGTCGATGTCGGCCATCGTCAGCCCGGCATCGGCCACCGCGCGGTGGGCGGCCACGGCCAGCAGCTCCATGTCGGTGTAGCCGGGGGTCTCGCCGTTGCCGAACAGGCCGACGCCGGCAATGGCGGTCTGGCCACGCAGGGCCTTCAGTTGATCGCTGATCATGCCGCCACCTCCGGATCGAACACCACCAGCCCACGGCCGTCCTTGACCAGCACCCGGGCGCACACGCGCAGCCCGATGGTGACGGCCTCGGGCGCCAGGCCCTCGACCCGGCTCATCAGGCGCACGCCTTCGTCCAGGTCGACCAGGCAGACGTGGTAGTTGCCACCCTGGTCGGGCTTGCGGTGCAGCGTGGTCACGGCGGCCACTGTGCCGCCGCCGGCCGGCGCCACCAGCGCGGGGTTCAGCGCGCCGCAGTGCGGGCACAGCTCGCGCGGAAAGTACACATGCTTGCCGCAGGCGCCGCAATGCTGGATGAGGAAGCGGCCCTGGTCCAGCGCCTGCTGGTGCCGGGCCTGGATGCCTTGCTGGGGAATGGTCATGGTGGGGTGTGTGATGGGGGAGTGGCAGGCGCAACCGCGGCCTTGCAGCCCTGCAGTCTGCCCAAGCCCGGCGCGCCGCGCCATTCGGCATTTCCGAAGGGGCCCGACGGCCGCGGGCAAGGCCGGCGGGCCGGCCTGGGACAAACCCCCGCTTCGGATATCCCGAATTGTCGGCCGCCGCCGTCCACGCGAAGCTGCGGTCCCCTTCGTACGCTGAGGCACACCGACCATGGCCCCTTCCTCGTCACGCCGCCGCTGGCTCGCCACCCTGTCCACCGCCGTCGCCGCCACGCTGGCCAGCACCGGCGCCCTGGCCCAGACCCCGCCTGCGCAGGTGCGCCTGCTGGTGGGCTATGCCGCCGGCGGGCCGGTGGATTCGGTGGCGCGCATCTTTGCACCCGCCTTGTCCAAGGAGCTGGGCGGCGCCAACGTGATCGTCGAGAACAAGCCCGGCGCCAGCGGTGCGCTGGCCGGTGAGATGACCGGCGGTGCTGCCGCCGATGGCAGCACGCTGTGGTTTGCCGCCAGCCCCACCGTCACCATCGTGCCGAACATCCAGAAGAAGCTGAAGTTCGACGCCATGCGCGACCTGACGCCGGTGGCCCCGCTGCTGAGTTATGCCAACGTGCTGGTGGTGCCGCAGAACAGCCCGCTGCGCACCCTCGGCGATCTGCTGAGCCAGGCGCGCAACCAGCCGGGCAAGGTGTTCTACGGCTCGGCCGGCGTGGGCGCGTCCAACCACCTCAGCGGCGAGCTGCTGGCGCATCAGGCCAACGTGCAGCTGGTGCACGTGCCCTACAAGGGCAACGCCCCGGCGATGAACGACGTGATCGGCGGCCAGCTGCAGATGATGTTCGACATCGTCGGCGGCGCGCAGAAGTACATCACCGCCGGCCAGGTGCGTGCGCTGGCGGTCACCTCGGCCACCCGCAACCCGATGCTGCCCGAGGTGCCGACGATGCGCGAGGCCGGCATGCCCGGCTACGAGGTCAACGGCTGGATGGCCCTGTACGGCCCGCCGAAGATGGCGCCGGCCACGGTCGAGCGCCTGGCCGACGCCGCCCGCCGCGTGCTGGCCAGCGCCGACTTCCAGGCCCGGCTGCTGGCC
>JAURXG010000145.1 GCA_030654555.1 Aquabacterium sp. | reverse complement strand
CGCCAGCAGCGGCGCGGCAGCAGCGGCCACCGGTGCCGCCCTCGCAGCGCCCCAGCGACACAGCTTGTTCGACGACCTGCAGGGCCTGGTGATCGGCACCTTCTTCGTCGCGCTGGGCCTGGTGCTGCTGCGCCACGCCGGCTTGCTGACCGGTGGCACCGCCGGCATCGCCCTGGTGCTGCACTACGCCACCGGCTGGCCGTTTGGCGCGCTGTTCTTCGGCCTGAACCTGCCGTTCTACGTCCTGGCCTGGCAGCGTTTGGGCCGGCGCTTCACCGTCAAGACCTTCGCGGCTGTGGCCTTGCTGGCCGGGCTGTCGGAAGGCTTGCCGCAGTGGCTGCAACTGGGCGCCGTGGCGCCCTGGTTCGCCGCGCTGGGTGGCGGCCTGTTGATCGGCACCGGCTTCATCATCTTGTTCCGCCACCGCGCCAGCCTGGGCGGCCTGAACGTGCTGGTGCTGTGGCTGCAAGATCACTTCGGCTGGCGCGCCGGCCTGGTGCAACTGGCCATCGACTGCAGCATCCTGCTCTGCGCCCTGCCGTGGTTGACCTGGCCACAGCTGATGCTGTCGGTCGCCGCCGCGGTGGCGATGAACTTCGCGCTGGCCGTCAACCACAAGCCGGGGCGTTACACGGCGTTTTGACCGTCGGACTGAGGGTCGAGCAGATGGTCTCCGGCGCAAAAGAATAGGCCGGCACAAGTGCCGGCCTTCGTCCATCAAGCTAGAACCCCCTCGCGGAGGGGGCTGGGGGAGCCCAACGTTCACCCGAAGGGATGAGCGTCGGCTCCGCCGGCGCTCACCCCATGTGCAACCCGCCGTTGCAGCTGAAGTCGGCACCGGTGGTGAAGCCCGAATCCGGGCCGGCCAGCCAGGCGCAGATCGAGCCGATCTCGTCGGGCGTGCCCAGGCGCTTGACCGGGATCGTGGCGATGATCTTCTCCAGCACCTCGGGCTTGATCGCTCGGACCATGTCGGTGCCGATGTAGCCGGGGCTGACGGTGTTGACCGTCACACCCTTGCTGGCCATCTCCTGCGCCAGGGCCATCGTGAAGCCGTGCATGCCGGCCTTGGCCGCCGAGTAGTTGGTCTGGCCCGACTGGCCCTTCTCGCCGTTGACCGAGCTGATCTGGATGATGCGGCCCCAGCCCTTCTCGACCATGCCCGGCACCACTTGCTTGGTGACGTTGAACATGCTGTTGAGGTTGGTGTCGATGACCGCCTTCCAGTCCTCGGGCGTCATCTTCAGGAACATGCGGTCGCGCGTGATGCCGGCGTTGTTGACCAGCACGTCGATCGGACCATGCTCGGCCACCGCCTTGGTGAAGGCCTCGACGGTCGAGTCCCAGTCGGCCACGTTGCCGACCGAGGCGTAGAAGCTGTAGCCCAGCGCCTTCTGCTCGTCGAGCCACTTGACGAAGTCACGGCTGGGGCCGCAGCCGGCGATGACCTTGAAACCGTCCTTGTGCAGGCGCTGGCAGATGGCGGTGCCGATGCCGCCCATGCCGCCCGTGACGTACGCTACTTTTTGACTCATGTTCTCGCTCCTTGGGTGTTGAAGTTGCGGCCCGGTGGGGTGCTGGATGCAGGGTCGCCCGAAGCCGTGTGGCCGTCAATCGGGTTCGCCCCGCCCGGGCGCCTGGTCGGTTGATCGAACTCAGCGCTCGACGGTGAGGGCCACGCCCATGCCGCCGCCGATGCACAGCGAGGCGATGCCCTTCTTGGCGTCGCGCTTGATCATCTCGTGCAGCAGGGTGACCAGGATGCGGCAGCCGGACGCGCCGATCGGGTGGCCGATGGCGATGGCGCCGCCGTTGACGTTGACCTTGCTGGTGTCCCAGCCCATCTCCTTGTGCACCGCACAGGCCTGGGCGGCAAACGCCTCGTTGATCTCGAGCAGGTCGAGGTCGGCGGGGCTCCAGCCGGCACGCGCCAGGGCCTTGCGCGCGGCAGGCACCGGGCCCATGCCCATAATCTTGGGGTCGAGGCCGGCGCTGGCGTAGCTGGCGATGCGCGCCAGCGGCTTGAGGCCCAGCGCGGCGGCCTTGGCGGCGGTCATCAGCATCACCGCGGCAGCGCCGTCGTTCAGGCCCGAGGCATTGCCGGCGGTCACCGACCCGGCCTTGTCGAAGGCCGGGCGCAGGCCGGCCAGCGCGTCGGCGTTGGTCTTCTTGTTGATGAACTCGTCGGCGGTGAAGAGGATCGGGTCGCCCTTCTTCTGGGCGATGCTCACCGGCACGATCTCGTCCTTGAAGCGGCCGGCCTCTTGGGCGGCGGCGGCCTTCATCTGGCTGGCCAGCGCCAGCGCGTCCTGCTGCTCGCGGGTGATGCCGTACTGCTTGGCCACGTTTTCGGCGGTGATGCCCATGTGGTACTGGTTGTAGACGTCCCACAGGCCGTCGGTGATCATCGTGTCGATCAGCTTCCAGTCGCCCATGCGCTGGCCGTCGCGGCTGCCGGGCAGCACGTGCGGTGCGGCGCTCATGTTCTCTTGTCCGCCGGCGATGATGATCTCGCTGTCGCCGTCGCGGATGGCCTGGGCCGCCAGCATCACCGCCTTCAGGCCCGAGCCGCAGACCTTGTT
>JAURXG010000139.1 GCA_030654555.1 Aquabacterium sp. | reverse complement strand
GGCCAGCATCACCGCCGGGTCGTGCTCCACCACCACCAGGGTGTTGCCGGCATCGCGCAGCCGGTGCATGGCCTCGACGATGCGGTTCATGTCGCTCGGGTGCAGGCCGATGCTGGGCTCATCCAGCACGAACAGCGTGTTGACCAGGCTGGTGCCCAGCGCGGTTGTCAGGTTGATGCGCTGCACCTCGCCACCGCTCAGCGTGCGGCTCTGCCGGTCCAGCGTGAGGTAGCCCAGGCCGACGTCGCAGAGGTAGCGCAGCCGGGTGCGCATCTCGTCGAGCAGCAGCTTCAGCGCCTCGTCGAGCATCGTCGACGGCAACGACAGGCCGTCGAAGAAGCGCCGCAGCCGCTCGATCGGCATCAGCATCAGGTCGTGCAGGCTCAGGCCCGGCAGCGCTTCGAGCTGCGCGCGCGACCAGGCCACGCCCACCGGCATGAAGCGCCTGGCGGCCGGCATCACGCCATCGGCATCGGCCTGGTCGCCCAGCCGCCACTGCAGCGCCTCCAGCTTCAGCCGCGCGCCGCCGCAGGTGCCGCAGGGCGTGTAGCTGCGGTACTTCGACAAGAGCACACGGATGTGCATCTTGTAGGCCTTGCTCTCCAGGTAGCCGAAGAAGCGGCGCACGCCGTACCACTGCTTGTTCCAGTTGCCGGCCCAGTTGGGGTTGCCGTCGATCACCCAGTCGCGCTGGGCCTGCGACAGCTGGCTCCAGGCGGTGTCGCGCGGGATGCCGGCCTCGCCGGCGTACTTCAGCAGGTCGTCCTGGCAATCCTTCCAGGCGGGGGTCTGGATCGGCTTGATCGCGCCGTTGCGCAGCGTCTTGCGGTGGTCGGGGATCACCAGCCCCATGTCGACGCCGATCACCCGGCCGAAGCCGCGGCAGGCCTCGCAGGCGCCGAAGGCCGAATTGAAGCTGAACAGCGCCGGCTGCGGATCGGCGTAGCGCAGGTCGCTGTCGGGGCAGTGCAGGCCGGTGGAGTAACGCCAGAGATCTGCGTCCTCGCTGCCGTCCTTCAGCGCGTAGACATTGACGCGCCCGCTGCCACGCTTGAGGCTCAGCTCGATCGCCTCGACGACGCGGATCTTGTCGGCGCCGGCGATGCGCAGCCGGTCGGCCACCACGTCCAGCACTTTCCGCTCATTCACCACCCGCTCGGCCTGCACGCGGGTGAAACCGCTGGCCGACAGCCACTGTTCCACCTCGGCCGGCGTCACCGTGGCCGGCAGCTCCACCGGGAAGGTGATCACCAGCCGCGGGTCGCCGGCCGCAGCCGCCCTGGCCAGCAGATCGGCGTGGATGGTCTCGGGCGTGTCGTGGCGCACCGCCTGCGCGGTCTGGCGGTCGAACAGCTGGGCGGCGCGGGCGAACAGCAGCTTCAGGTGGTCGTTCAGCTCGGTCATCGTGCCGACCGTGCTGCGGCTGGTGCGCACCGGGTTGGTCTGGTCGATGGCGATGGCCGGCGGCACGCCGTCGACGCGGTCGACCGCCGGGCGGTCCATGCGGTCGAGGAACTGCCGCGCATAGGCGCTGAAGGTCTCGACATAGCGCCGCTGGCCCTCGGCATACAGCGTGTCGAACACCAGGCTGGACTTGCCCGAGCCGCTGGGCCCGGTGACCACCGTCATCTCGCCGGTGCGGAT
>JAURXG010000138.1 GCA_030654555.1 Aquabacterium sp. | reverse complement strand
GCAGCGCAGCGCGTCGCGCAAGGCCTCGATCGGCAGGCGTTGCGGTCGGCCGCAGGCCTCGTCCATCAACACCAGGCCGGCGGCGTTGCTGCTGTAAAACAACACGAAAAACGCGCCGGCGATCCACAGCGTGGCGATCAGCCCGGCCTCGCGTGCAAGGGCCGCCTGCGCCAGGGTCATCAACAGCCCGGCGCCGGTGAAAGCAACCAGCAGCAAGTACAACGCGGGTGCATTGCGCACCGATTCGATGCTTTGAAGCACCGAATTGAGCGCTTGGAGGGGGCCGGCTTCGTTGGGTTGTACCCGCATGACAACACTCATGATACTTGCGGGTTAGCCCCTGTTTCGCCCGCTGGCGGTGGCCCGCGCTTTGCCACCATAATGATCCGAGGGGGCGTCTGCGCACCCGGCCCGTGTCTGGAGACGGCGCCTGTAGCTTGAGTGTTTCACGCTGGGTTGAAGCTCCACATGGTTTACTTTTCTTGAGAAGGAGCTTCCCGCCATGGGAAACAAGCTTTACGTGGGCAACCTCGCGTACTCGGTTCGCGACGAATCCCTGCAACAAGCCTTCGGGCAATTCGGCGCCGTCACTTCCGCCAAGGTGATGATGGACCGTGAGACCGGCCGTTCAAAGGGCTTCGGTTTTGTCGAGATGTCTTCGCCCGCTGAAGCGCAAGCCGCGATGAACGCCATGAACGGCCAGCCCCTGGAAGGCCGTGCGATCGTCGTCAACGAGGCCCGCCCGCGCGAAGAGCGTCCGGCTGGCGGCGGCTACGGCGGTGGTGGTGGCGGCTACGGCGGTGGCGGCGGTAGCCGCAGCGGCGGTGGTGGTGGCTACGGCGGCGGCGGTGGCAGTGGTGGTGGCGGCGGTTACGGCGGTGGTGGCGGTAGCCGCAGCGGCGGTGGCGGCGGCTACGGTGGTGGCGGCAGCGGTGGTGGCGGCGGCTACGGCGGTGGTGGTGGTGGTGCAGGTGGTGGCGGCGGTGGCCGCAGCCCCTACGGCACCGGCCGCGGCCCGCGTGGCGGCGGCGGCAGCGGTGGTGGCTACGGCGGCGGTGGCAGCCAAGGCTACTGATCGTTGAGCGGTCCTTCGCGACCGACCCAGCCAGATGACGAAGGGCGCCTAGCGGCGCCCTTTTTCATGGCCGGCCCCTGTTGGCAGGCGCGGATCTACTCGTGCTGGCGGCGCTTGCGCGGCCGGCCGGCGAGCAGCCGGTCGAACAGGGCATCGGGCAGGATGCGCAACAGCGCGGCCACCACGCCCATCTGCCAGGGGATCACCCGAAACCGCATGCCGGCGGCGATGTGCCGGAAGGCCTGGTCGGCAAAGGCCTCGGCGGTCATCAGGAAGGGCATGGCATAGCGGTTGCCGCGGGTCAGCGGCGTGTCGATGTAGCCCGGCGCGATGGTGACCACCTTCACGCCCTGGTGGCGGCATTCACCGCGCAGGCTCTCGCAATAGCTGATCACCGCAGCCTTGCTGGCGCAATAGGCGCCGTGGCCGGGCAGGCCGCGGATGCCGGCCACGCTGGCGATGCCCACCAGCGCACCGCTGCCGCGCTGGCCCATCGCCGCGACGAAGGGCTGGAAGGTGGCGGCCATGCCCAGCACGTTGGTCTCCAGCGTGGCGCGCATCACGGCCAGGTCGGCCGGATCGGCGGTGTCCATGCCCACGCTGATGCCGGCATTGGCGATCACCACGTCGGGCAGGCCCCAATCGGCGATGCAGGCGCGGCCGGCCGCGGTGATGGCCTCGACCTCGCGCACGTCGGCGGCATACACCACCAGCTGGCCGGCGGTGATGCCCTGCGCGGCCGCCCATTGCCGCACCTCGTCGGCGCGGCGGGCCACCAGTGCCAGGCGCCAGCCGGCACGGTGGTAACGCAGCGCCAGCGCCTGGCCGATGCCGCTGGACGCGCCGGTGATGAAGACCAGGGGGGCGGGGTTCATGGCGAGGCCTTGGCGGTTGGCGCGGTGGCGGGCTGGTCCGGCACCGGCTTGACGGGCCGCGCGCGCACGCCGGGCATCAGCGTGGTGCGCACCGGGCCGTTGAGCGTCAGCTGTTGCTGCAGGTGGTCGTATTCGAGCCCGCCGGCGCGGGTCTCGGTGCCGCCATGGCGCACGCGCACCGGCAGGTGCGAGCGAATCCGCTCGAAGCGCAGGAAGGCATGCAGGAACTCGCCCTGCAGCTCCAGCACCTCGGCGCCGTCGAGCTGGCTGAGCACCCGGGCACCGCCGAGCAACTGCACCTCGCTGCCGTCGCCGTTGGCCAGCGCGCGCTGCGCGGTGGCGTCGGTGGTGCGGCCATCGGGGGCGATGGCGTGGATGCGCACGCCTTCGATCTCGAGCCGGTCGGTGGCCGGGTAGTGGCGCATCGCCTCGCCGGCGATGCGCAGCACCACGCGGCCATCGGGCGCAAAGCGGGTGATCGAGAAGCCGCTCATCGTGTAGTCGGGCTCCTGGCGCGGCGGGGCGTCGGGGCGGTCACCGGGGGCCTGCGGCGTGTGGCGAACCAGCCACCAGGTGGAGGCCGCCAGCAGCGCCATCAGCAGCAGCGGCAGGTAGGACGACAGCGCCTGCCGCAGCCGGTAGCCCCAGGGCAGCGGCGCCCGCGCTGGCTGGCCGGCGTGCGGCGGGCCCGGCGGGTGCAGCGCGGGCAGCGGCAGCTGCACCGTGACCTCGGGCAGGTCGGGCAGGTGCAGCTCGGGGCGTGTCATCGGCCGGCCCCGGCGGACCGCTCAGCGCGCATCCAGCGTGCCCTGGTGCGCCTGCAGCAGCGCGGCATAACGCCCGCTGGCCATCAGCAGCAGGTCGCAGAACTCGCGTGCCGCGCCGTCGCCGCCGCGCGCGCTGGTGACATGGTGGGCCAGCGCTTTCGCCTCGGCATGGGCATTGGCCGGCGCACAGGCGAAGCCGGCGCGTGCCAGCAGCGGCAGGTCGGGCCAGTCGTCGCCGATCACCGCCACCTGCGGCCAGGCCAGGCCGCGCTGGGCCAGCAGCGCCTCGGCCACGGCCAGCTTGTCGGCCACGCCATAGTGCGCATCGGCCAGCCCCAGGTCGGCCATGCGCCGGCGCACCGCCGGTGAATCGCGCCCGGTGATGATGATCGGCGCGATGCCCACCCGCGCCAGCAGCTTCAGGCCATGGCCGTCGAGCACGTGGAAGGCCTTGAACAGCTCGCCCTGCTCGCCGATGAACAGCCGCCCGTCGGTGAGCACGCCGTCGACGTCGAAGATCGCCGCCTGCAGGCCCAGGCCGCCGCCCTGCGCACGCAGCAGCAACTCGGGCGGGAAGGCCAGCGCCGACATCAGACGACTTTCGCGCGCATCAGGTCGCCGATGGCCAGCAGGCCCGCCAGGCGGCCGTCGGCATCGAGCACCGCCACCGAGGTGATGCGGTGCTGCTCCATCAGCTCGGCCGCGGCCACCGCCAGCGCATCGGCGCGGATGGTCTTGGGCCGCGGGTGCATCACCGCACCGGCCGTCAGCGTGCGCAGGTCGGCGCCACGCTCGACCTGGCGGCGCAGGTCGCCGTCGGTGAAGATGCCCAGCAGCCGGGGAGGACCGCCATCGGCGCCATCGGCGTTGTCGACCACCAGCGCCGTGCCCAGGCCCTTGGCCGACATGGTGCGCATCATGTCGATGAACGGGGTGTCGAGGGCCACCGTGGGCAGCGCCTCGCCCTGCACCATCAGGTCGGCCACATGCACCAGCAGCTTGCGGCCCAGCGCGCCGCCGGGATGCGAGCGGGCGAAGTCTTCTTCCTTGAAGCCGCGCGCATCCAGCAGCGCCACGGCCAGCGCGTCGCCCAGCGCCATCTGTGCGGTGGTGCTGGCGGTCGGGGCCAGGTTCAGCGGACAGGCCTCCTGGTCGACGGCGCTGCTGAGCACATGGTCGGCATGGCCAGCCAGCGTGGACTCGGGTCTGCCGGTCATCGCCACCAGCGTGGTGCCCAGGCGGCGCAGCGCCGGCAGGATGGCGGCCAGCTCGTCGCTCTCGCCGCTGTTGCTGATCGCCAGCACCACGTCGCCGGGCTGCACCATGCCCAGGTCGCCGTGGCTGGCCTCGGCCGGATGCACGAAGAACGCCGGCGTGCCGGTGGAGGCCAGCGTGGCGGCGATCTTGCGGCCCACATGGCCGCTCTTGCCCCTGCCCATCACGATCACGCGGCCGCGGCAGGCCAGCATCGCGGCCACCGCGCCGGCAAAACCGCTGCCCTGGCGCGCGGCCAGGCCCAGCAGCGCGCGCGCCTCGATCTCGAAGGTCTGCGCCGCCAGTTGCAGCGCGCGCTCGGCGCTGAAGGGGCCTTGGGACGGGGCGCTGGAGGTCACGTTGATCGGCGCGGCTTGTCGCTGCGGCGGGCTCGCTTAGGATGAAGGGACATTCGCTTCGATTCTAGGCGCCCACCCCCGCGCGCCCACCGCCAACGGACGGCATGGCCACCACCCTCGAACTCGTACTTCTCTACCTCGTGGCCGCCGTGCTGGGCGTGGTGGCCTGCCGATTGCTGCGGCTGCCGCCGATGCTGGGCTACCTGGCCGTGGGCGTGCTGATCGGCCCCAACGCGCTGGCGCTGGCCAAGGACACCGCGGGCGTGAAGTACCTGGCCGAGTTCGGCGTGGTGTTCCTGATGTTCGTGATCGGGCTGGAGTTCAACCTGCCCAAGCTGCGCAGCATGCGCACGCTGGTGTTCGGGCTGGGCTTGTCGCAGGTGCTGCTCACCGTGCTGGGCGCGGTGGCCGGCAACGTGATGCTGACGGTGGGCTTCGGCTGGCTGGGCGTGCAGTGGGGCCTGAGCTGGCAGGGGGCGGTGGTGCTGGGCTCGGCGATGGCGATGTCGTCGACCGCCATCGTGGTGAAGATGATGGCCGAGCGGCTGGAGCTGGAGAGCGAGCACGGCCGGCGCGTGATGGGCGTGCTGCTGTTCCAGGATCTGGCCGTGGTGCCGCTGCTGGTGCTGATCCCGGCCTTGGGCGACAGCGGCCAAGACATGGCCCGCGCGCTGGGCCTGGCGCTGTTCAAGGCCACGGTG
>JAURXG010000137.1 GCA_030654555.1 Aquabacterium sp. | reverse complement strand
GGCCAGCCACTTGGCGCCCTTGTTGCCCTCGCCTTTGAGCTTGTTGGCCTCCGCCTGGAAGACCTCGACGAACTCGCGGCCAATGATTTTGCGCTTGGCCTCAGGGTCGGTCACGCCCTTGAGGTGGCCCATGAACTGATCCTGTGCCAGCACATGGATGACCTTGGCGTGCAGGCGCCCGGCAAACATCTCCATGACCATCTCGCCTTCCTGGTAGCGCAGCAGACCGTGGTCGACGAACACGCAGGTCAACTGGTCGCCGATGGCGCGGTGAATCAGGGCGGCGGCCACCGACGAGTCCACGCCACCCGACAGGCCCAGGATCACCTCTTCATCGCCCACCTGCTCGCGGATCTTCGCCACGGCTTCGTCGATGTAGTTGCCCATGATCCAGTCGCCAGAACAGCCGGCGATGTCGCGCACAAAGCGCGTCAGCATGGCCTGGCCCTGCACGGTGTGGGTCACTTCGGGGTGGAACTGCACCGCGTAGTAGCCCTTCTCTTCGTTGGCCATGCCTGCGATGGGGCAGCTGGGCGTCGAGGCCATCAGCTTGAAACCTTCGGGCAGCTTGCTGACCTTGTCGCCGTGGCTCATCCACACCTTCAACATGCCGTGGCCTTCGGTCGTGCTGAAGTCTTCGATGCCATTGAACAGTTTGGTGTGGCCGTGGGCGCGCACCTCGGCGTAGCCGAACTCGCGGTGATCCGACCAGCTCACCTCACCGCCCAACTGCACGGCCATGGTCTGCATGCCGTAGCAAATGCCCAGCACGGGCACGCCTGCGTCCCAAACGGCCTGCGGCGCGCGCAGTTGGTGGTCTTCGTAGGTGCTGGCGTGGCTGCCGGACAGGATGATGCCCTTGCCGCCGTTGCGCACGAAGGCGTGGATGAAGTCATCCGACACGTCGTTCGGATGGATCTCGCAGTACACCTGCGCTTCGCGCACACGCCGGGCGATCAGCTGGGTGACCTGGGAGCCGAAATCGAGGATCAGGATCTTGTCGTGCATGGCGCGCGTCTCGAGAGAAAAGGGATCGTTGTGTCTGGGGTTCAGGCGGCCGCGGCGGCCACCGCGGTGCTGCGGCGGAAGTGCCGGAACGCCAGCACCGTGCTCACCGCCTGCAGCGCCGCGCAGAAGAAGAACGGCAAGCCGAGCAGCCAGCGCCCCGCCATGGGCGCGGAGCCCACCGCCAGCAGCAGCGCGCCCAGCACCGGCGCGGCCACCGACATCAGGCTCTGCAGCGACGCCACCGAGCCCATGGTCTGGCCCTGGCTGCGGGCATCGGCGGCGCCGGAGATCATGCTCTGCACCGTGCTGTTGACGGCATAGCCCATCACGTTCAGGCCGATCACCGCGTACATCATCCAGCCCTCGGTGGCCAGGCCCCAGGCCAGGTAGGACAGCGTCGACGAGACCAGGCCGACGGCCGTCAGCCGCTCGGGCGAGTAGCGCTTGAGCAGGTGCTTGAGCAGGCCGCCCTGCACGATCACCGTCATCACGCCCACCGCGAACAGCGACCAGCCGTTCTCGGCCGGGCCCCAGCCGAACTTGAAGCTGCCGTACAGCACCCAGGTGGTGTGCAGCACCATCTGCGCCAGGCCGGCCAGCCCCACCACGGCCACCAGCGGGCCCACGCCCTTCAGCTGGGTGAGCCCCCGCAAGGCCACCACCGGGTTGGCGCTGCGCAACGAGAAGGGCTTGCGGCGATCGGCCGGCAGCGATTCGGGCAGCACGAACCAGCCGTACAGCCAGTTCAGCAGCGCGAAGCCGCCGGCCACGAAGAACGGCAGCCGCACGTCGATGCTGCCCAGCAGCCCGCCCAGCACCGGCCCCAGCGTGAAGCCCAGGCCGAAGGCCGCGCCCAGCAGGCCGAAGCGGCGCGCGCGGTCTTCGGGTGGGGTGATGTCGGCCACGTAGGCATTGGCCACCGCCGCATTGGCCTGCATCGCGCCGCTGAACAGCCGCACCACGATCAGCATCCACAGCGCGGTGGCCGCGCCGGTGACGAACAGGCTCAGCGCCAGCCCCGAGAAGCCGATCAGCAGCACCGGGCGCCGGCCGTAACGGTCGGACAGCGCGCCCAGGATCGGCGCGCCGAAGAAGTTGGCCAGGCCGAAGGCGAAGGTGATCGCGCCGTACCAGAAGGCCTGCTCGGTGGGCGAGGTGGTGAAGCCGCCCACCAGGTGCGGCAGCACCGGGATGATCAGCCCGATCGAGATCACGTCGATCAGCACCGCGATCAGGATGAACGGCATCGCGGCGGTGCGGCGCCCATCGGGCGCCGTCGGCAGGGTGGGCGCGGCGGGCGCGGTGGCTGGATCAGCCACGCTCACTCCGCCCGGTAATTCGGCGCCTCTTTGGTGATCTGCACGTCGTGCACGTGGCTCTCACGGATGCCCGCCGAGGTGATCTCGACGAACTCGGCACGGTCGCGCATCTCGTCGATGCTGGCGCAGCCGCAGTAGCCCATCGACGCGCGCAGGCCGCCGGCCATCTGGTAGATGATCGAGACCATCGAGCCCTTGTACGGCACCCGGCCCTCGATGCCCTCGGGCACCAGCTTGTCGGCGTTGGGGTTGCTGGTCTCGTCGTTTTCCTGGAAGTAGCGGTCGGCCGAGCCGGCCTTCATCGCGCCGATCGAGCCCATGCCGCGGTAGCCCTTGTAGCTGCGGCCCTGGAACAGGAACACCTCGCCCGGTGATTCTTCGGTGCCGGCGAACATGCCGCCCATCATCACCGTGCTGGCGCCTGCGGCGATCGCCTTGGAGATGTCGCCCGAGTAGCGCACGCCGCCATCGGCGATCAGCGGCACGCCGCTGCCGCGCAGCGCCATCGCCACGTTGTCGATGGCGGTGATCTGCGGCACGCCCACGCCGGCCACGATGCGGGTGGTGCAGATCGAGCCCGGACCGATGCCCACCTTCACGCCGTCGGCACCGGCCTCGGCCAGCGCCAGCGC
>JAURXG010000133.1 GCA_030654555.1 Aquabacterium sp. | reverse complement strand
CGCCAGCCCACCCCAACGCTCGATCATCACGGGCGTCATCGATGCGCTCGACATGGGTCAATGTGCGCAGGTGTGTCCGGGCCGAGGGTGCCGGGTGGCCGGATACCGCAGGTAAATGGGGAGGTCGGGCGCAGCCCGGCCGGAGGACACGGAGGTATCCGGCCACCCGGCACCCTCGACCTCGCACCATAGCCAACGGCACCATCGGCATCCATGGAAGCGCCAACGCCCCCGAATCCACTCACCGATGCACCCGCAAAGCCACACGCAAGCCCCTGCATCCACACCGCCAATCCCCTGAAAACTCTCCGCTCGATCCTGTATCCACTCACTTGGAATGCAGCAAGTCCTTGATGCGGTTGAGTTTTTCGATGCCTAAAGGTATTGAAGGAGTTGAAAGAATCTGAAATCTCCAAAGCAGCGGCAAGCAAGTTGGAGCAGGCCGATCCGCAAACCGAAGCCAGAAATCACCGGAATCGCTTTGCACACCACGCCTCGCTTGACAGAATACGCACCAGCAAGCCGATGCATGTCAAAGATGCGCGGCGCGTACAACCTGGAGCTCTGCGTTGGAACCCATCACGATCAAACCACCCAAGCCGATCACCTTGCAGGGCATTGCCGACCAGGCCGAGCGGGCCGTGGCGATGATGACCGAGATCCGATCGGCGATGCTGGCGCCCACCGCGCGCAAGTCGCCGCCGATCTTCAACCTGAGCCAGCTGGCTGCGATGTGCGGCATCGAGAAGGGCTCGCTCAGCCACCGCATGAGCCGTGGCGACCTGCCGGCGGGCCGGCTCAATACGTCGGGCAGCCGGCGCGAGTTCAGCCTGGCCGAGGCGCGCATCTGGATCCGCGAATACCGCCGCGACGGCCTGCGCCCGGCCGGCGCTGAAGCCGTGACGATCGCCATCGGCAACTTCAAGGGCGGCGTGTCCAAGACCACCACCGCCGTCACGCTGGCGCAGGGGCTGACACTGCTGGGCCACAAGGTGCTGGTGATCGACACCGACCCGCAGGGCTCGCTGACCACCTTGTTCGGCATCCTGCCCGATACCGAGGTGGAAGAGAACGACACCATCCTGCCGCTGGCGATGGGCAGCGAGACCTCGATCCGCTACGCGATCCGGCCCACCTACTGGGACGGCATCGACCTGGTGGCGGCGGCGCCCGTGCTGTTCGGCGCCGAGTTCGCCCTGCCCGCGCGGCAGACCCAGGAGCCCGGCTTCGAGTTCTGGCGTGTGCTCGACCTGGGCATCGACGACGTGCGCGCCGACTACGACGTGATCGTGATCGACACCCCCCCTGCCTTGTCGTACACCACGATCAATGCCTTCATGGCCTCCAACGGCATCATCATGCCGCTGCCGCCCAATGCGCTGGACTTTGCCTCGGCCTCGCAGTTCTGGAGCCTGTTTGCCGACCTCACCAGCGAGCTGATCACCAAGCGCGGGCTGAGCAAGTCCTTCGACTTCATCCACGTGCTGCTGGCGCGGGTGGATTCCAGCGACGCGGCCAGCAACATCGTGCGCCAGTGGATCGGCTCGACCTATGCCGAGAAGGTGCTGCCGGTGGAGATCCCGAAGACCGCGGTGACGGCGACCACCAGCGCCGAGTTCGGCACGGTGTACGACATCTCGCGCTACGACGGCAGTGCCAAGACCTTCAAGCGCGCCCGTGATGCCTACGACACCTTCGTGTCCTACATCGAAGGCTCGGTGCGCTCGGTGTGGCAGCAGCAGGCGGCGGCGGCACGCGGCCAATGACCAGGAGTTGAAACATGGCGAAAAAACTGCTCGAAAAAGCCGGCTTGATCCACCTGCCCCCGGCGCCGGCCCGCACGCCCCTGCCCGACGGGGTGGTCGGCAGCGACGCCGATGCGGCCAAGGCCAAGACGGCGCCAGGGTCGATGCTGCAGTTCATGACGGCGCAGTCGGCGGCGGTCAAGGAAGCGGAGGCTTTGCGGGAGCGGCTGGCCGGCTTCGAAGGCGCCCTGCCCACCCGCCGGCTCGACCCGGCCACGGTCCGGGTGTCGGTCTGGGCCAACCGGCATGACGACAGCTACCAGGACGCGGGTTTCCTGGCGCTGAAAGCCGACATCGCCGCCGCCGGCGGCAACGTGCAGCCGATCAAGGTGCGGCCGGTGCTGGCAGCCGGGGTGGCACCGACGGGCGGCGGCCTGGCGCGGACGGCGTTGGTCGAGGGCGGGGTTGGACGGTCCAACCCCCCGGCCGCGCTCGAGCAGTTCGAGATCGTCTTTGGCCACCGTCGCCATCGCGCCTGCCTCGAGCTGGGCCTGCCGGTGCTCGCGCTGGTCGAGAACCTGGCCGAGCAGCAGCTCTTCGTCGAGATGGAGCGCGAGAACCGGTCGCGCAAGGATTTGTCGGCGTGGGAGCAGGGGATGATGTACGCGCGGGCGCTGGACCAGGGGCTTTACCCGTCGAACCGCCAGCTGGCCCAGGCCATCGGGCGTGACCTCGGCGACATCGGCAAGGCCTTGTCGCTGGCCCGGCTGCCACTGGCCGTGGTGCAGGCTTTCCGGTCGCCGCTGGACCTGCAGTACCGTTGGGCCAAGCCGCTGGCCGACGCGCAGCAGCGTGACCCCGAAGGGCTGGTGGCACGCGCACGGGCCCTGAAGTCGCAGGTCGACAAGCGCACGCCCAAGCAGATCTTCGAGGCGCTGGCCGACGGGGCGCCGGTTGCGGCGCGCACGACACCGGCGGACATCGGCATCCGGCTGGCCGGGCGTCAGGTGGCGGTGGTGTCCAGCGATCCCAGCGGGCACACGGTGGTGCGCTTTGCCAAGGCGTTGCCGCAAGACCAGCGTCGTGCGCTGGCCGATGCGGTGGAGCAGTTCCTGGCCGGGCCGGGCAGGGCGGGCTGATCCCGAAAAGTCTCACCTGGGCGGCGACGCCGCCTTGACGCTGAAGGGGTTGGACGGTCCAACCCCTTTTTGCTGCCCGCCGCTGCCCGCTGCCCGCTGGCCGCTGCGCGCGTGGCCGGGCGGCCTACAGACCCGAGGCGCGGCGCGCGCGGGCGTTGCGCAACTCGATGATCATGCGCGAGCGTTCGGTGGTCAGGTAGGTGGTGGTGGTGTTGAGGCTGGCATGGCCGAAGGCCTGTTGCAGCACCTCGACCGGCACCCCCGCGGCCGCACCCTGCCGGCCGAAGGTGTGCCGCAGCCAATGCGTGGATGCCGCCTGGATGCGCTCGGCCGAGAGCCCGTCGACGGCCCGCGCACGATCGCCAATGCGCTGGAAGAATCGCTTGAGCGCACGGTACAGCCCATTCGCGCCCAGTGCCCGGTGGGCAGTCCATGCCGCCGGCCGCAGCACCACGCCCGCGGCGGCATCGGCGTCGGCCCAGCGGCCGACGCCCCGGCGCAAGGTGCAGACCAGCGGCACCGCCTGGGGCAGGGCGCCCAAGGTGGCGGCGTCCTGATGGTGGCACTGCATCAGCGCGATGATGTCGTCACCCAGCGGCACCTGACGCCGCTTGCGGCCCTTGCCGACCACGGTGACGATGCTGGCGACGGCCCCCTCACCCACCGCGCCATCGACCCGCACCGACTCGACCGACGCGGTGGTGGTGGTCACCAGTTCGGCCAGCCGCAGGCCGGTGCTGCTCAGCAACTCCAGCACCAGCCGCAGCCGGCGCTGCTCGGCCCCGGCGGGCGCCCCTGGTCGGCCGTCGTCGGCTTGACGTGCCGGGGCGCGGTCGCCGCGCGCCAGGGCGTCGGCCTCCTCGCGATCGAGCTGGCCCATCACGAACGCCCATTCCGCTTCGTCGAAAGAGCGGGCGATGTTCATCGCCGGCTCGGGCAGGTTGGCCTTCTTGCGCACCGAGACCATCGGGTTGGCCAGCAGGTAGTTGGCGTCGCGCAAGCCGTCGAACAGCGTCTGCACCACCACCAGCGCATAGCGTTGCGACGAGGGTTTCAGCGGCCCGCGGAAGGGCCGCCAGGAGGGGTCGTCACGGGGCAGGGGGGCGCGCTGAACCCAGGCCTCGGGCACTTGCGCCAGGAAGCCGCGGTAGGCCTGGCAGTCCGTCGAATCCACCGACGACAGCGGTTTGCGCCGGACGTGCAGGCACCACAGGTAGAAGCGCTCGACCTCCTTGCTGTAGGCCCGGTGCGTGGCGGGCGATTCCTCGTAGGCCTTGAGCCAGGCGCGCACGGCGCCCAGGTCGTCCTGCGCGCCGAGGCTGTTGGCCATGCGGCTGGCAAACAGGCCGGGAGCGGACGCGCCGCCGCCCAGCGCCGTCGGCACCGCCAGCTGGGCCAGCGGCACGACGGCAAACCGGGGCGCCATCACCAGCCCGCGCAGCGTGGCCGAGTGCAGCGCCCGCAGGCGCTGTGGTGGCTCGAGCGCACGGTCGCGCAGCGGCCGTCCCCAGGCCAGGGCCAGCGGTGCCAGCCAGGCCACCACCGCGGCGGCGCGTGTGGCGCCCAGTCCGCGCACGCGCTTGAACCAGCCGTGGCCATGCACGTCGATGTGGTCGAGCAGGGCGCCCAAGGTGCCCGCGCCCACGGCTTTCAGGCGGGGCAGGGTGGTCGCAGCGAACCACAGGTCGATGCGGTCGTCGGGCTGGGGCTGGCGAGCCAGCAACGCCTCCAGCTGGTTGAGCGCCCGCAATTGCGCCCGCAGATCGGGCTGGGTGGTCTCGGCCGCAACGATGGCCGGGCCGTTGCCCGACGCCCCGTCGTCGGTGTCGCCGGGGCCGTCCAGACCGTAGAAGGCCTGGTATTCGCACAGCAGGTCGGCTTGGCTGAACTGGTCGGGGTCGAAGCCCTGGGCCTGGGCGAAGTCTTCGAGCGAGGGCAGGGCGGTGGCGGCGGGTATGGGCGCGCCCTGGGCCAGCCGCCGCAGCGCGTCGGTGATGCGTTCGGGCTCGGGCAGGGTCAGGTTGATCTGATGCCCGTCCTGCAGCACCTGGGCCAGCAGCTCGGCGCGGCGGCGTTCGATATGGCGTCGGTCCGAGCTGGCCTCGGCAAACGCCAGGTAGCGATCCCAGGCCGTCTTCAGGTCCAGGCCCTGCAGCCATGCGCGCAGAAAGGCGAAGTGCTGCACGCCCAGCGCCTGGCTGCTGCGCAAGACGCGGGTTTTAGCGCCCTTGGGCCGGCCCCGGGCACCCGCGGTAAGTGCTGTCACGCTGATTCGCCTATTAAAAGTGACGAGCGGATAATAACAATTATCAGGACGTATCAAGCATGCATTTCCGAAGCCATCGGGCGGGTGCTGGCCGGCGCGGCCGTTTGACAAGCCCCCAGCGCCTGCCTAGGCTAACGCCGGGGTGCCTGGCCGCCGTGTCGCGGGCAGGGTGGGTCGCTCGGGCTTGCCGCGCGCATCCGCCGGCCTGTTACAAGCCGGTGTTGCCGTTGCGCGGCCAGTGCCTGGTCGCGCCTGGCGCCCTTCGAGGGGAAATCATGGCCAAGCGTTGCTTCGTGGTGATGGGGTTCGGCGAGAAGACCGACTACAAGACCAGCCGTGTGCTGGACATGGACAAGACCTACAAGCACATCATCAAGAAGGCGGTCGAGGCGGCCGGCCTGGATTGCGTGCGTGCCGACGAGATACCGCATGCCGGCACCATCGACGTGCCGATGTACGAGCAGCTGATGGACGCCGACCTGGTGATCGCCGACCTGTCGACGTCCAACCTGAACGCGGCCTATGAGCTCGGCATCCGCCATGCCTTGCGGCCGAACACCACGATCATCGTGGCCGAGGAGCAGTTCGCCTCGCCTTTCGATATCAGCCACATCGTCATCCGCCGGTTCCGCCACGACGGCAAGGCGCTCGACATCGACGTGGTCGAGAAGTTCAGGGCAGAGCTGACCGACGCGATCCGCGCCATCCTGGACAACGGCCGGGTGGACAGCCCGGTCTACACCTTCATGCCGCTCCAGCCGCCCACGCGCGTGGCCGCTCTCGCGGCTGCAGCGGCGCCGGCGGCCGACGCCGATCAGCCGCCGCCAGCCAGCCTGGCAGCGCTGATGGCCGAGGCGCGCGAGGCCAAGGGCCAGCGCGACTTCCTGACGGCCAAGACGCTGTTGAAGCTGGCGCGCAAGATCGCCCCCAACAACACGTTCGTGGCGCAGCAACTGGCCTTGGTGACCTACAAGTCGAAGGTGCCCGACGAGATGGCGGCCCTGCACGAGGCGCGTGACCTGCTGGCCAGCCTCGACCCGCTGCGCTCGAACAATGCCGAGACGCTGGGCCTGTGGGGTGCCGTGCACAAGCGCCTGTTCCAGCTGACCCGGGACCGCGCAGCGCTCGACGCGGCGGTGTTCGCGCACGAGAAGGGCTATCGCCTGCTGGCCGACCACTACAACGGCATCAACTGGGCCTACCTGCTCAATCTGCGGGCCCGGGACTCGGAGCCCGCGGAAGCGATTGCCGACTTCGTGCTGGCCCGTCGCGCCCGCGCCGACCTGCTGCGCCTGTGCGAGGACAAGCTGGTCACCCTCAAGGACATCGACGAGACCCGGGACGAGCGCTACTGGCTGCTGGCCACCATGGCCGAGGCGCAGCTGGGGCTCGGCGACGAGGCCCGGTCCGCGCAGACCCTGGCGCGTGCGGCCGCGGTGGCCCGGGAGGGCTGGATGCTCGACTCCACCCAGGCGCAGCTGGCCGATCTGCGCGCTCTGCTGGCCGACTCGCCGCTCAGGCTGATCCGCGCGCCGTAGCCGCACCGAGCCGGGTTACGGCGGCACGGGCACAGGCCTCACCGGGTCAAGCCGGTGTGCCGCCGAAGGTGGAGGGCAGCACGTCGGTGGCCGTGGCGCGGCGGCGTTCCAACCAGTAGGCCATCGCCGGCGGCACGCACTTGAAGTCAGGATCGATGCCGAGCTTCTGCGCCGCATCCATCGGCCAGTTCGGGTTGTAGAGCAGCTCGCGCGCCAGCGCGACCAGGTCGGCGCGGCCGCTCTGCAGGATGGCCTCGGCCTGCGCCGCGTGCACGATGAGGCCCACCGCCATGGTGGCGACGCCCGCCTCGCGCCGCAGCCGCTCGGCATAGGGCACCTGGTAGCCGTAACCGACCGGCGCGCCCGGCAACGCACCGGGCAGCATGCCGCCGCCCGAGCAATCGATCACGTCCACGCCCTTGGTCTTGAGGATGCGGGCCAGTTCGACGCTGCTGGCCGGATCCCAGCCCGCGCCGTCATCGACCGACAGGCGCATGAACAGCGGCTTGCCGGCCGGCCAGTGGGCGCGTGCGCACTCGGTCACCTCGATCGCGAAGCGCATGCGGTTGGCCAGGCTGCCGCCGTAGGCATCGGTGCGGTGGTTGGCGTTGGGGTTGAGGAACTGGTGGATCAGGAAGCCATGGGCGCCGTGCAGTTCGACGACGTCGAAGCCGGCCGCATGCGCGCGTGCCGTGGCCCGTCCCCAGTCGTCGACCAGTTGCCGGATCTCGTGGACTTCGAGGGCGCGGGGCACCGGCGCGCGGGCGTCGGCGGCGATCGCGCTGGGTGCCACCAGCTCCCAGTCGGCGCCGTCCTCGATCGGCGGGTCGGTCGGCAGCGGCCTGCCGCCTTCCCAGGGCCGCGCACAGCGCGCCTTGCGCCCGGAGTGGCCCAGCTGGATGCCCACCGCCGCGCCGCAGGCCCGGGTGAACTCGGCGATGCGCCGCAGCGGCGGCACGAAGGCGTCGTCCCACAGCCCCAGGTCGCCCACCGTGCCGCAGCCCCGGCGTTCGATCTTGGTCGATTCGACGAAGAACAGGCCCGCGCCGCCGGCGGCATAGCGGCCCGCGTTCATCAGGTGCCAGTCGGTCGGAAAGCCCTTGACCGCGGCGTACTGGTGCATCGGGGCGACCACGATGCGGTTCTTCAACACCAGGTCGCGCAGGCGCAGCGGGGTGAAGAGCAGGGGGGTGGGGAGGGTGGCCATCGGCTCAGCCTCCCAGCAGCTGGCCGCCGTCCACGCCGATCACCTGGCCGGTGACCCAGCGCGCATGCGGCGAGGCCAGGAACAGCGCCACCTCGGCGATCTCCTCGGGCGTGCCCATGCGGCCGAACGGAATGCCCTTGAGCGTGCGCTCGTAGAGCGGATCGCCGGCCCGCCGGCGCTGGTCCCACACGCCGCCGGCGAACTCGATCGATCCCGGCGCGATGCAGTTCACGCGCACGCCCTTGGGTGCCAGCATCGCCGCCTGGCTGCGCGTGTAGCTCATCATCGCCGCCTTCACCGCGGCGTAGGCCGGCGCCCGGGTGGACGGCCCGAAGCCGGAGATCGACGAGATGTGGACGATGCTGCTGCTGCCGCTGCCGGCCAGCAGCGCGGGCAGCGCGGCGTGCGAGGACCGCACCATCGCCATCACGTCCACCGACAGGCCGGCGGCCCAGCCGGCCTCGTCGTCGCCCATGCCGAAGCCCGAGGCGTTGTTGATCAGCACGTCGATGCCTCCCAGCGCCGCCGCGGCGGCGCCCACGTAGGCCGCCACGGCCTGGGCATCGGCCAGGTCGCAGGGGGCGGCGTGCACCCGCCGGCCGTGCCGTCGCAGCTCGGCGGCGGTGGCGTCCAGGGTGGACGCGCCGCGGGCGCAGATCGACACGTCGGCACCGGCGGCCGCAAAGGCCAGCGCGATCGAACGGCCGATGCCCCGGCTGCCGCCGGCCACCACCACACGTTGGTTTGAAAAGTCGAACGGCATGCATCACTCCTGGGGTTGCGGGGTGATTGTGCGGGCCGGCAAGCGCCTGCGCGATCGAACAGGCCCCGCCCGGCGGTCAGTGCGCTTCCACCCTGGTCGGCCAGGTGCAAACGCACTTGCCACTGCGCGCGGCCGGCGCGCCGCAGTGCGCCGGCGCGGCCGCGGATTGGTCCGTGATTTCAAGCACTTAGCGTGGTCCGTCGGTGTTTTCCCGGCGCTGCCTTTGACGTGGCATGCAACTTGAGACATCTCATGCACGCCAACCGGTGCCCTGC
The DNA here is from genome assembly GCA_030654555.1 of Aquabacterium sp. Taxonomy (GTDB): domain Bacteria; phylum Pseudomonadota; class Gammaproteobacteria; order Burkholderiales; family Burkholderiaceae_C; genus Pseudaquabacterium. The sequence goes on along the minus strand of JAURXG010000133.1, from coordinate 1,548 downwards.
GGCACCGGGTGATGGCGGCCCGTCAAGAAGACCGCAGCACCGGAGACAAGCCCCTCATGGAGACCTTTTACGACGTCATGCGCCGCCAGGGCATCTCGCGGCGCAGCTTCCTGAAGTACTGCTCGCTCACCGCCACCTCGCTGGGGCTGGGCCCGGCCTTCGTGCCGCAGATCGCGCATGCCATGGAGACCAAGCCGCGCACCCCGGTGCTGTGGCTGCACGGGCTGGAGTGCACCTGCTGTTCGGAGAGCTTCATCCGCAGCGCCCACCCGCTGGCCAAGGACGTGGTGCTGTCGATGATCTCGCTGGACTACGACGACACCCTGATGGCCAGCGCCGGGCACCATGCCGAGGCCATCCTCGAAGAGGTGATGAAGAAGTACAAGGGCAACTACATCCTGGCGGTGGAGGGCAACCCGCCGCTCAACCAGGAGGGCATGAGCTGCATCATCGGCGGCAGGCCCTTCCTGGACCAGCTCAGGCACGTGGCCAAGGACGCCAAGGCCATCATCAGCTGGGGCTCCTGCGCCAGCTGGGGCTGCGTGCAGGCGGCCAAGCCCAACCCGACGCAGGCGGTGCCGGTGCACAAGGTGATCACCGACAAGCCCATCATCAAGGTGCCGGGCTGCCCGCCGATCGCCGAGGTGATGACCGGCGTCATCACCTACATGCTGACCTTCGATCGCATCCCCGAGCTGGACCGCCAGGGCCGGCCCAAGATGTTCTACAGCCAGCGCATCCACGACAAGTGCTACCGCCGGCCGCACTTCGACGCCGGCCAGTTCGTCGAGGCCTTCGACGACGAGGGCGCGCGCAAGGGCCACTGCCTCTACAAGGTGGGCTGCAAGGGCCCGACCACCTACAACGCCTGCTCCACGGTGATGTGGAACGAGGGCACCAGCTTCCCGATCAAGGCCGGCCACGGCTGCATCGGCTGCAGCGAGGACGGCTTCTGGGACAAGGGCTCGTTCTACGACCGGCTGACCAACATCCACCAGTTCGGTGTCGAGGCCAACGCCGACCAGGTGGGCGGCACGGCGGCCGGCGTGGTGGGTGCGGCGGTGGCCGCGCACGCCGCGGCCAGCGCGCTCAAGCGCTTGAGCTCGAAGCCCGAGACCACCGACAGCAACCGCTGACGCGCCCGACACCACACGACACCAGAGGACCATCATGGGCGCTTACGAAACCCAAGGCTTCAAGCTCGACGACAGCGGACGGCGCATCGTCGTCGACCCCGTCACCCGCATCGAAGGCCACATGCGCTGCGAGGTGAACGTCGACAAGGACAACATCATCCGCAACGCGGTCTCCACCGGCACCATGTGGCGCGGGCTGGAGGTCATCCTCAAGGGCCGCGATCCGCGCGATGCCTGGGCCTTCGTCGAACGCATCTGCGGCGTGTGCACCGGCTGCCATGCGCTGACCAGCGTGCGGGCGGTGGAGGATGCGCTGGGCATCAAGATCCCGAAGAACGCGCACCTGATCCGCGAGATCATGGCCAAGACGCTGCAGGTGCACGACCACGCGGTGCACTTCTACCACCTGCAC
>JAURXG010000125.1 GCA_030654555.1 Aquabacterium sp. | reverse complement strand
GCCAAACCCTGCCAGGCTTGCCAGGCACCTTGCGCCAGTTGCACCGTGCGCAATTGCACCGCCACGGTGGTGGCGATGTCGCGGCCATAACCGCCCGCCATCACCACGGCCACCGGCACCCGATGGCGGCGCAGCAGGTCGAACACCCGCCCGTCGCGTTCGGCCATGCCGGTGTCGCTGAGTTTCAGCCGGCCCAGCCGGTCACCCTCGTGCGGATCGGCGCCGGCCAGGTAGAAGGCCAGGCCCGGTGCGTCGCCGGCGGCGCACTGGCGCTGCCAGGCCTGGTCCAGCGCAGCGTCCATCGCCGCCAGGTAGGGCTGGTCGGTGCAGCCGTCGGGCAGGTCGACGTCGAGGTCGCTGGCCTCCTTGCGGAACGGAAAGTTCCTGGCGCCATGCAGCGACAGGGTGAACACGCTGGCGTCGTCGCGCAGGATCGCCGCGGTGCCGTTGCCCTGGTGCACGTCCAGGTCGATCACCCACACCCGCAGGCCGCGCCGCTGCCGGCGGAACACCTCGGCCTGCATCAGCCGAGCGGCCACCGCCACGTCGTTGAACACGCAATAGCCCGAGCCCTTGTCGGCATAGGCGTGGTGGGTGCCACCGGCCAGGTGCACCGCCACGCCCTCGGCCAGCGCAGCGCGTGCCGCGGCGATGGTGGCCCCCACCGAGCGCAGGCTGCGCGCCACCATGCGCTCGCTCCACGGAAAGCCGATCTCGCGCTGCGCCGCCGCGCCCAGCGTGCCCTGCAGCACCGCGGCGATGTAGTCGGGCGTGTGCGCCAGCGCCAGCTCACCCTCGCTGGCGGGCGGCGCCTCGGTCACCGCCAGGCCGCTGCACTCGGCCTCCACCCGGTCGCGCAGCAACTGGTACTTGGGCATCGGGAAGCGATGGCCGGGCGGCAGATCGACCGAAAAACGATGATTGCTGAACACGTGCATGGCCCGCCATTGTCGACGGGCCTAGGCCGACACCCCTAGTTTGTTGCACTGCAGCAAAAAGTGCTTGCAATCCCGATGCTGGTGTTTATACTAGGCCCCATGTTGCAGTGCAGCATGACTGACGACCCCAGATTCCCTGTCATCACCTACCTATCGGAGCTCACCATGACCTTCCTGACCCCGGACCAATTCGCCGCCGCCAACAAGGCCAACCTCGAAACCCTGTTCGGCCTGACGAACAAGGCCTTCGAAGGCGTGGAAAAGCTGGTCGAACTGAACCTGCAAGTGGCCAAGGCCACCCTGGCCGAGTCGGCTGAGAACGCCAAGGCCACCCTGTCGGTCAAGGACGCGCAAGAGCTGCTGGCTCTGCAAGCCAGCCTGCTGCAGCCGTCGGCCGAGAAGGCCGCTGCCTACAGCCGTCACCTGTACGACATCGCCCAGTCGACCACCAGCGAGTTCACCAAGACCGCCGAAGCCCAGATGGCCGAGTTGCAGAAGAGCTTCGCCAGCGTCGTCGACGGCGCCCTGAAGAACGCCCCGGCCGGCAGCGAGAACGCCGTCACCCTGGTGAAGTCGGCCATCAGCGCCGCCAACAACGCGTTCGAATCGGTGCAGAAGGCCGCCAAGCAAGCCACCGACATGGCCGAAGCCAACTTCACCGCAGTGACCAGCACCGCGATGAAGGCCGGCCAGGCTGCCGTCAAGTCGGCCAAGCGCGCCGCCTGATCCAGCGCACAACGAGGTGAGCGCGCCGGCGGAACTTCCGCCGGTCGCTGGCCTCACACCCCCTGTCGCGGCTTGGCCGCAGCAGCGGTGAGAGTTGTCTCCTCGGTACCTGTAGAAACTCGTTTCAGGGTACCTTGAGCCCGGTGGCTTGCCACTGGGCTTTTTTACGTCCGGACGGCCTGGCCGCCGTCAATGCATCATCGCCGCCAGGCGCTGGCGCAGCGCCGGCAGGCCGGCCAGCGCGGCCTCGCGGCCGGCGTCGATGGCCCGCTTGCGCGCGGTGAAGTCGGCGCTGGACACCCCGATCAGCCGCGGGCGCCACACCACGTCGGCGTCCTTCAGCTCGAACTGGTTGATGCTGCGGCCCATGATCGCGAAGGTCTGCAGCAGCATCTTGAACGGATCGCCGGTGGCATTGCCATCGGGCGGCGACGAGATGTCCACCGCGATCACCAGCTCGGCGCCCATCTGGCGCGCAAAACGCACCGGCACCGGCGACACCAGGCCGCCGTCCACGTACTCGCGCGTGCCGATCCGCACCGGCTGGAACACCGCCGGCACCGCGCTGGAGGCGCGCACCGCCATGCCCACGTCACCGCGCTGGAACAGCATGGCCGCGCCGCTGTCGAGGTCGGTGGCCACGATGCCCAGCGGCAGCGGCAGCTGCTCGATGGGGCGGCCGCCGGTCTGCTCGCGCACGTAGCGCGCCAAGGCCTCGCCACGGATCAACCCGCGGCCGGGGAACGACCAGTCGGTGATCGCCGATTCGTCCATCGCCAGCGCCAGCCGGGCCAGCTCGGCGCCCGGCCGACCCGACGCGTAGAGCGATGCCACCAGGCTGCCGGCCGAGGTGCCCACCACCAGATCGGGCTTGATGCCGGCTTCTTCCAGCACCTGGATCACGCCGATGTGGGCGAAGCCACGCGCCGCGCCGCCGCCCAGCGCCAGGCCGATGCGCGGCGGCTTCAAGGTCCTGGACGGCGTGGGCGGCAGCGGCGGTGTGGTTGGGGCCGGCGCCGGCGTGGCGGGCGGCGGCGTCTGGCAAGCCGCCAGGCCGGCGGCGACCGCCAGCGCCAGCAGGCTGCGGCAGCCTTGTCGTCGATTCATCGGTCGATTGTAGGAAGCCCGCGCAGCTGTCGAATTTCCATATGCCGATTTCACATTAGCAGACAACTAATCAATCCTTCCGGTTTGTAAGGCGCCTCATTACAGTCGCGCACTTCGCTGCGGCATGTTGCTGTGCAGCATGACTGGGTCACTTCATGGATTGGTTTGCGATTGCCAGCGGCTTCGGCATCGGCGCCATCGTCGGCTTGACCGGCGTGGGCGGCGGTTCGCTGATGACGCCGCTGCTGATCAGCGTGTTCAAGCTGCATCCGGCGGTGGCCATCGGCACCGACCTGTGGTTTGCGGCGGTCACCAAGTCGGGCGGCGCCTGGGCGCACCACCGGCACGGCCATGTCGACTACCGCATCGCGGGGCTGATGCTGGCCGGCAGCATCCCGGCCTCGCTGGCCACCGTGGCGCTGATGCACTTCACCGGCGTCACCAAGGGCTGGGCCGCCGCGCTGACCTTCTCGCTGGGCATTGCGCTGCTGCTCACCGCGGTGGTGGTGGCCTACAAGCAGGCCTGGCATGCGCTGGGCCTGAAGCTCGAGCGCTGGCTGCCCGAGCGCCGCAAGGCCGGCCTGACGATCGCCTCGGGCGTGCTGCTGGGCGTGCTGGTCTCGCTCAGCTCGATCGGCGCCGGCGCCGTGGGCGCCACGCTGATCCTGCTGCTCTACCCGCGCCTGCCGGCCCACCGCCTGGTGGGCACCGACATCGCCCACGCCGTGCCGCTGACGCTGGTGGCCGGCATCGGCCACGCCACGCTGGGCCACGTCGACTGGTCGCTGCTGGTGTGGCTGCTGATGGGCTCGCTGCCCGGCATCTGGCTGGGTGCCCAGCTCACCCGATCGATGCCCGAGCGGGCGGTGCGCGCGCTGCTGTGCGTGTCGCTCGTGGCCGCCGGCCTCAAGGTCATCCACTGATCCCTTCCCACCGCTGACACGATGTACGCCTACACCGATTTCGACCGCCAGTTCGTGCACGCCCGTGCCGCGCAGTTCCGTGACCAGCTCGAGCGCCACCTGGCCGGCGAGCTGCCCGACGAGGACTTCCGCGCGCTGCGCCTGCAGAACGGCTGGTACGTGCAACGCCATGCGCCGATGCTGCGCGTGGCCGTGCCCTACGGCGCGCTGAGCGCACGCCAGCTGCACACGCTGGCCGACATCGCGCGCGAGTTCGACCAGGGCTGGGGCCACTTCACCACGCGCCAGAACCTGCAATACAACTGGATCCCGCTGCCGCGGGCCGCCGACGTGATGGACCGGCTGGCCGCGGTCGACATGCACGGCATCCAGACCAGCGGCAACTGCATCCGCAACATCACCAGCGACGCGCTGGCCGGCGTGGCCGCCGACGAGCTGGTCGACCCGCGCCCCTACTGCGAGGTGATGCGCCAGTGGAGCACGCTGCACCCCGAGTTCGCCTTCCTGCCGCGCAAGTTCAAGATCGCGGTCTCCGGCGCCGCCGAAGACCGCGCCGCCATCGGCTGGCA
>JAURXG010000124.1 GCA_030654555.1 Aquabacterium sp. | reverse complement strand
TGCCAGCCTGGCCGACTGGCTGGCGCTGGCGCGCGCCTACGAGGCCGCGGCGCTGGCCGCCGATGTCGCCACGCCCATCCCGTTGATCTGGGGCACCGACGCGGTGCACGGCCACAACAACCTGGTCGGCGCGACGATCTTTCCGCACAACATCGGCCTGGGCGCCGCGGCCGACGAGGCCCTGGTGCAGGCCATCGGCACGGCCACCGCCCGCGCGATCCGCGCCAGCGGCATCGGCTGGGCCTTTGCGCCCACGCTGGCGGTGGTGCAGGACGCCCGCTGGGGCCGCACCTACGAGAGCTTTTCCGACGACCCGGCGCTGGTGGCCCGCCTGGGTGCCGCCGCGGTGCGCGGCCTGCAAGGCACGCTGGGCGCCGACGACAGCGTGCTGGCCTGCGCCAAGCACTACATCGGCGATGGCGGCACCGACGGTGGCCGCGACCAGGGCATCAACCGCGCCAGCGCCGACCAGCTGGCGGCCGTGCACGGTGCCGGTTATGTCAGCGCGCTGGCCGCCGGCGTGCAGACGGTGATGGCCTCGTTCAACAGCTGGCAGCAAACCGACGCCGCTGGCAGCCTGGTGCACGACCACGGCAAGCTGCACGGCAGCCACTTCCTGCTGACCGAGGTGCTCAAGCAGCACTGGGGCTTCGACGGCCTGGTGGTGTCCGACTGGAACGGCGTCGGCCAGGTCACCGGCTGCAGCAACAGCCGCTGCGCCGCGGCGCTGAACGCCGGCATCGACATGGTGATGGTGCCCGAGCTGTGGCGCGAGTTCATCGCCGACACCATCGCGCTGGTCGACGCCGGTGAGGTGCCGATGGCACGCATCGACGACGCGGTGCGCCGCATCCTGCGGGTCAAGCTGCGCGCCGGCCTGTTCGAGCAGGCCTCTAGCCAGGGCCGCTGGGCCGGCCGGGCGGACGCGCTGGCCGCGCGCGCGCTGGCGCGCCGTGCGGTGCGCCAGTCGCTGGTGCTGCTGAAGAACAACGCCGGCGTGCTGCCGCTGGCCCGTCCCCAGGCCGGACAGCGGCTGCTGGTGGTGGGCAAGAGCGCCGACAGCCTGCAGAACCAGACCGGCGGCTGGACGCTGACCTGGCAGGGCACCGGCAATGCCAACCGCGACTTCCCGAATGGCGACAGCGTGCTGGCCGGGCTGCGCCAGGCGCTGGGCGAACACCGCGTGGCCTTCAGCGAGACCGCCGAGGGCGTGGACCTGGCCGACGTCGACGCGGTGATCGCCGTGCTGGGCGAGACGCCCTATGCCGAGGGCGCCGGCGACATTCCACCGCCGGGCACCCTGCACCACAGCAGCCACCACCCCGAAGACCTGGCCGTGCTGCAGCGTGTGGCCGGACGCGGCGTGCCGGTGGTCACGCTGCTGCTGACCGGCCGCCCGCTGCTGTGCAACGACCTGATCAACCGCTCGGACGCGGTGGTCGTCGGCTGGCTGCCCGGCAGCGAAGGCGCCGGCGTGGCCGACCTGCTGCTGCGCGATCCGGCCGGCCGCGTGGCGCACGACTACAGCGGCCGGCTGCCCTTCGCCTGGCCGACCACGGTGGAGGCCCAGGAGGCCGGTCCTGCCACGACCCAACCGCCGTTCCCGCGCGGCTTCGGCCTGCGCTGCGGGGACACCACCCCCCTGGGCCTGCTGGACGAGCGCCGGCCTGCCGTCACCGACGCCGCGCCCACCGAGCTGGTGCTGTTCGACCGCGTGGCGCAGCCCGGCGCCAGCCTGCGCGTGGGCAGCCTGGACGGTCATTGGCACGAGGCCGATCTGGGCGACGACCTGAACGCGGTGATCGCACTGCCGGCGGCCGAGCCGGCCATCCAGGTCAGCACGGTGCAGCTGCACACCCAGCAGGATGCCCGCCAGGTGCGCTGGGTCGGGCCGGCACGGCTGTTGATCGCCTGCAACCCGCAGGCGCGGCTGGACGCCCTGGCCCACGCCGCGCTGGTCTTCGACCTGCAATTGACGCAGGCCCCGCAAGCCGCGGTCACGCTGGCCATGGTCAGCGAAGGCGGCAACACCGGCGCGCTGGACCTCACGCCGCTGTTGCACCGCCTGCCCTTGCACCAGGTGCGCACGCTCAAGCTGCCGCTGGCACTGTTCGCCGCGCAGGGCGTCGACCTGAGCCGCGTGCTCACGCCCTTCAGCCTGGCGACCACCGGGGCGCTGACACTGTCGCTGGCGCGCATCCGCATCGTGGCCGATGCCGCGCGCGATGCCGACGCGCTGACCGGCGCCGACCTGCCGCCAGTGCCGCGATGACCCACGCACCCCAACCCGCTGCAACCCCTGCGTGCCCGGCGCGCGCGCTACCCTCACGGCCCGCGGCCTCGGCCCCTGCCACCGCGCAGCCCTGACCGCCCGATCTGCCGGAGTTGCCGATGCACCTGCCCTTCCTGTTCCGCCCACTGAACCACCTGGCCGCCGCCGCACTGGCGCTGGCCACGTTCGGTGCCGCCGCCCAGGCCACCGCGCCGCGGGCCGAGGTCATCCACTGGTGGACCTCGGGCGGTGAGTCGGCCGCCGTCAAGACGCTGATGGAGGCCTACCGGGCTGCCGGCGGCACCTGGGTCGACATGGCCGTGGCGCTGGGCGAACAGGCCCGGGCGGTGGCCATCAACCGCATCGTCGGCGGCAACCCGCCGACCGCGGCGCAGTTCAACACCAGCAAGCAGTTTCTCGACGTGGTCGAGCAGGGCATGCTCAACCACGTCGACGAGGTGGCGCAACGCGACGGCTGGGACAAGTTCCTGCCCGAGGTGGTGCTCAGCCTCGTCAAGGTGAAGGGCCACTACTACGCCGCGCCGGTCAACATCCACATGCCGACGTGGATCTGGTACTCGAAGGCCGCGTTCAAGAAGGCCGGCATCGCCGCCGAGCCGAAGAACTTCGACGAGCTTTTCGCCGCGCTCGACAAGCTGCGCGCCGCCGGCCTGGTGCCGCTGGCCCACGGCGGGCAGAGCTGGCAGGACAACACCGTCTTCACCGCGGTGCTGGCCAACGTGGGCGGGCGCGAGCTGTACCTCAAGCTGCTGCGCGACCGCGACCGCAACGCCATCCAGTCCGAGGCCTTCAAGCAGGTGCTGCTGACCTTCAAGCGGCTGCAGGGTTATGTGGACAAGGGCTCGCCAGGACGCAACTGGAACGACGCCACCACGATGCTGATCACCGGCCGCGCCGGCGTGCAAATCATGGGCGACTGGGCCAAGGGCGAGTTCTCGCTGGCCAACCAGCTGCCCGGGCGCGACTACGGCTGCATCGCCGGCTTCGGCCCGGCCGCGCCCTACATCATCCAGGGTGACGTGTTCGTCTTTCCCAAGACCAGCAAGCCCGAGGCGATCAAGGCCCAGCAGCTGCTGGCCAGCGTGATCACCGCGCCGGCCACGCAGGTGGCCTTCAGCATGCGCAAGGGCTCGATCCCGATCCGCACCGACGTCGACGCCAGCAAGATGGACGCCTGCGCCCAGCAGGGCCTGGCGATCATGAAGGACAAGACGCGCCAGATCGGCAACGGCGAGGCCTACCTCACGCCCGACCAGAACGGCGCGCTGGCCGACATCCTCACCGCCTACTGGAACCGCAACATTCCGGTGGAAAAGGTGCAGCGCGACATCGCTGCCGCATTGAAATGACCCCCCCCCGAAGCGCCTTCGGCGCTCCCCCCCAGGGGGGCGACCCCGGCGGACCGGCCGAGCCGGATCCGCGGCGTCTGCTTGGGGGCGGCGGTGGCGCGGCACCCATTGCGCGCAAGCTGCGGCGGCTGATGCCGTCTGCGGCGCTGCTGCCGATGGCGCTGGCGGTGCTGGTCGGCTACCTGGGCACCGCGCTGTGGACGCTGCGCATGTCGCTGTCGTCGTCGCGCACCTTTCCGAGCGACGACTTCGTCGGCCTGGCGCAGTACGTGCGCCTGTTCGGCAACGAGCGCTGGCTGCTGTCGCTGCACAACCTGGTCCTCTACGGCGTTCTGTTCATCGCCGCCTGCATGGTGATCGGCTTCCTGCTGGCGGTGTTCATCGACCAGAAGGTGCGCTTCGAGGGGCTGCTGCGCACGGTGTTCCTCTACCCATACGCGATGTCGTTCGTGGCCACCGGGCTGGTCTGGCAATGGGTGCTGAACCCGGGCGACGGCCTGCAGCAAGCGATGCGCCAGCTCGGCTGGCGCGAGTTCAGCTTCGACTGGATCATCGACCCCGACAAGGTGATCTACACGGTGGTCATCGCCGCGGTGTGGCAGGCCTCGGGCCTGGTGATGGCGCTGATGCTGGCCGGCCTGCGCGGCATCGACGACGACCTGTGGAAGGCCACGCGCGTGGACGGCATCCCCGCCTGGCGGGTGTACGGCTCGATCGTGCTGCCGATGCTGGGGCCCACGCTGGCCACGGTGTTCGTGCTGCTGTCCACCGGCGTGGTCAAGGTGTTCGACTCGGTGGTGGCGATGACGCAAGGCGGCCCCGGCACCGCCAGCGACGTGCCGGCCAAGTTCATCATGGACCACCTGTTCGGCCGCGCCAACCTGGCGCTGGCCTCGGCCGGTGCGATGGTGCTGCTGCTCACCGTGCTGGCGCTGGTGGCTCCGCTGCTGTATGCGCGCAGCCGGCGTGCGGAGGCAGCGGCGTGAGTGCGGTGCTGGCACCGGCCAAACCCGCCCGCGGCGTGGCGCGCCGACGGCCGCGGCGCTTCAACGCCGGCCGCGCCGGCATCTACGCCTTCCTGCTGCTGACGGCGGCGTTCTTCGCCGCGCCGCTCTACGTGATGCTGGTCACCTCGTTCAAGACCATGGACGAGATCCGGCTGGGCCATCTGTTCGCGCTGCCGGCCGACGCCACGCTCACCGCCTGGCGCAGCGCCTGGTCCGAGGCCTGCACGGGGGTCTCGTGCGGCGGCGTGCGGGTGGGCTTCTGGAACTCGGTGATCATCGTCGTGCCCAGCACGCTGCTGCCCATCTTCATCGGCGCGCTCAACGGCTATGCGCTCAGCTTCTGGAAGCCGCGTGGCGCCGACGCCCTGTTCGCGGTGCTGATGCTGGGCGCCTTCATCCCGGTGCAGGTGATGATCTACCCGCTGGTCAAGCTGGTGGCGGCGCTGGGGTTGTTCAGCTCGCTGCCGGGCATCGTGCTGATCCACACGCTGTTCAGCATGCCGGTGATGACGCTGCTGTTCCGCAACTACTACGCGGGCATCCCGCAGGAGCTGTTCAAGGCCGCGCGCATCGACGGCGGCGGCTTCTGGCGCATCTTCGGGCAGCTGATGCTGCCGATGTCCACGCCGATGATCATCGTCGCCGCGATCATGCAGATCACCGGCGTGTGGAACGACTACATCCTGGGCCTGGTCTTCGCCGGCCAGGACCTGCTGCCCATGACCGTGCAACTCAACAACGTGATCAACACCACCACCGGAGAACGCCTCTACAACGTCAACATGGCGGCCACCATCCTCACCTCGCTGGTGCCGCTGGCGGTGTACTTCGTCTCGGGCCGCTGGTTCGTGCGCGGCATCGCCGCCGGCGCGGTGAAGGGCTGATCCGATGAGCGGCGTGTTGGTGCGTGACCTCGGCATCCGTTTCGGCAGCCACGAGGTGATCCGGGGGCTGGACCTCGAGGTCGACGAAGGCGAGTTCCTGGTGCTGCTGGGCCCGTCGGGCTGCGGCAAGAGCACGCTGCTGCACGGCATCGCCGGGCTGATCGACGTGACCGAAGGCTCGGTGCAGATCGCCGGCCAGGACATGACCCATGCCGACCCCAGCGAGCGCGGCATCGGCATGGTGTTCCAGTCGTATGCGCTCTACCCGACGATGACGGTGGAGCGCAACATGTCGTTCGGCCTGCGCGTGGCCGGCATGGACCGCGCCGAGATCACGCGCCGCGTGGCCCGCACCGCGCAGCTGCTGCAGCTGGAGCCGCTGCTGCAGCGCAAGCCCGCACAGCTGTCGGGCGGCCAGCGCCAGCGCGTGGCCATCGGCCGGGCGCTGGTGCGCGAGGCCGGCGTCTGCCTGTTCGACGAGCCGCTGTCCAACCTCGACGCCAAGCTGCGCACCGAGCTGCGCCGCGAGCTCAAGCTGCTGCACAAGCGCCTGCGCTCGACGATCATCTACGTCACCCACGACCAGGTCGAGGCGATGACGCTGGCCACCCGCATCGTGGTGATGCGCGCCGGCAAGATTCAGCAGATCGGCGCCCCCAGCGAGGTCTACGAGCGGCCCGACAACCTGTTCGTCGCCGGCTTCCTGGGCGCGCCGGCGATGAACTTCGTCGAAGGCGTGATCACCGCGCGGCCCGGCGGGCCGGCCTTCTCGTCGCCGCGGCTCGATCTCGATCTGGCGGGCCACCGCTTCACCGGCGCCCCACCGGCCGCCGGCACGCCGGTGGTGCTGGGCGTGCGGCCCGAGCAGGTGCACATCGGCGCCGATGGCGACCTGGCCGGCACGGTGCAGCTGGTCGAGCCCATGGGCAACCACCAGGTGGTATGGATCGCCCATGGCGAGCTGTCGCTGGCCGCCGTGGTGCACGAGCCACTGGCCGTGCAGGCCGACGAGTCAATACGCTTCTCGATCGAGCGCCGCCGCATCTGTTTGTTCGACCAGCGCAGCGAGCTGCGCCTCTGACCCGGAGCCCCCCATGTCCATCACCCCCGTGCGCAACATCGTCATCGTCGGCGGCGGCACCGCCGGCTGGATGACTGCCGCCGCGCTGTCCAAGCTGCTGCCCGCCAGCTGCCGGATCCGGCTGGTCGAGTCCGACGAGATCGGCATCATCGGCGTGGGCGAAGCCACCATCCCCAACATCCGCAACTTCAACACCGCGCTGGAGATCGACGAGGACGAGTTCCTGCGCCGCACGCAGGGCACCTTCAAGCTGGGCATCGAGTTCGTCAACTGGGGCGCGGTGGGCGACCGCTACATCCACGGCTTCGGCAAGGTCGGGCAGGAGATGAACGGCATCTCCTTCCACCACTACTGGCTGCGCGCGCTGCAGCAGGGCCGGGTCAGCGACCTGGGCGCCTACTCGATCAACACCGTGGCGCCGCTGCAGGCCAAGTTCATGCGGGCGCGCGACGACATGCCGGGCTCGCCGCTGGCCGACATCGCCAACGCCTTCCACTTCGACGCCACGCTCTACGCCCGCTACCTGCGCGGCCTGGCCGAGAAGGCCGGCGTGCGCCGCACCGAGGGCAAGGTGGTGCAGGTGCTGCAGCGTGAACCTGACGGCTACATCACCGCGGTGGTGATGGAGAGCGGCGAGCAGATTGGCGGCGAGCTGTTCATCGACTGCTCGGGCATCCGCGGCCTGCTGATCGAGCAGACGCTCAAGAGCGGCTACGAAGATTGGCGCCACTGGCTGCCCTGCGACCGTGCGCTGGCGGTGCCTTGCGAATCGGTGGCGCCGCTGCTGCCGATGACGCGCTCCACCGCGCACTCGGCCGGCTGGCAGTGGCGCATCCCGCTGCAGCACCGCATCGGCAACGGCCATGTCTACAGCAGCGCCTTCATGGGCGACGACGAGGCCGCGAGCATCCTGCTCGGCCACCTCGACGGCCCGAAGCTGGCCGAGCCGCGGCCGGTGCGCTTCACCACCGGCCGGCGCAAGCAGTTCTGGAACCGCAACTGCGTGGCCATCGGCCTGTCCAGCGGCTTCCTCGAGCCGCTCGAATCGACCAGCATCCACCTGATCCAGACCGCCATCGCGCGGCTGGTGTGCTTCTTCCCGCATGCCGGCTTCGACGCGCCCGACATCGTCGAGTACAACGCGCAGACCCAGTTCGAGTACGAGCGCATCCGCGACTTCCTGGTGCTGCACTACAAGGCCACCGAGCGCGACGACTCGCCGTTCTGGAACCACTGCCGCACGATGGCCATCCCCGACACGCTGCAGCACAAGATCGACCTGTTCCGCAGCAACGGCCGCATCTTCCGCGAAGGCACCGAGCTGTTCACCGAGCTGAGCTGGCTGCAGGTGATGGTGGGCCAGCGCATCCTGCCGCGTGGCCACCACCCGCTGGCCGACCTGACCAGCGAGGCCGAGCTGCACGAGTTCCTCGGCAACGTCGAAGGCGTGATCCGCAAGTGCGTGAACGTGATGCCGACGCAGGCCGAGTTCATCCGCACGCATTGCGCGGCGCCGGGTGCCGTGGCGGGCGCGGTGGCGGGTGCGGCATCCCATGCCGCATGACGCGCGCTGGCGCCCCCTGCGCACGATCGCCCTGCTGGGCTGGGGCCTGATGCTGGCCGCGCTGGGTGCGGCCGCGGCCACCGGCGCGCCGTTCACCGCCGCCACCTGGAACCTGCGGCTCGACGTCGCCAGCGACGGCGCCAACGCCTGGCCGCAGCGGCGCAGCGCGGTGAAGGCGCTGATCCGCAAGCACGGCTTCGACCTGTTCGGCACGCAGGAGGCGCTGGCGCACCAGGTGCGCGAGCTGGAGACGCTGGACGAATACGCCCGCGTCGGCGTGGGCCGCGACGATGGGGCCGAGGCCGGCGAGTTCGCGGCGATCTTCTTCCGCCGCACCCGCTTCAGCCTGCTGGCGCACGGCGACTTCTGGCTCAGCCCCACGCCCGAGCGGCCGTCGATGGGCTGGGATGCACGCTGCTGCAAGCGCATCGCCACCTGGGCCCGCCTGCGCGACGCCACCAGCGGGCGCGAGCTGGTGGTGTTCTCGGCCCACTTCGACCATGAAGGCGTGGTGGCCCGGCTCGAATCGGCGCGGCTGATGCTGCGCCAGATCGAGGCCATCGCCGGCAGCACGCCGGTGATCTGCCTGGGCGACTTCAATGCCACGCCCGAGACCGCGCCGATCCGCCTGCTGGCGGCCACGCTGCTGGATGCGCGCGAGGCCAGTGCCACGCCGCCCACCGGCCCGGTGGGCACCTTCAACGGCTTCCGCTTCGATGCGCCGATGACCGAGCGCATCGACTACCTCTTCGTCAGTCCGCAGTTCAAGGTCTTGACCTACGGCGTGCCCGACGATTCCACCGACCGCCGCTACCCGTCCGACCACCATCCGGTGGTGGTGCGGCTGCGGCTGGACTGACGGCTGCAGCCCCCGATGATGCGCAAACTCCTGAACACCCGCACCGCCCTCGCACTGGTGCTGTCGGCCGCGCTGGCCGGCTGTGGCAGCGGCGCGCTGGCGCCCACGCCCGACACCACGATCGCCCCGGCCAGTATGGTCGGCACGGCAGGCCCCGCGGTCGACAGCTGGACCACCACCGGCGACAAGTCCCGGCGCCTGGCGCACGAAGCCGGCCTGGCCTTCGGCAACGGGCCCGCGCTGCCGGTGCACATCGACGTCGATGCGACGCAGCGCTTCCAGACCATGGTGGGCTTCGGGGCATCGCTCACCGATGCCTCGGCCTGGCTGATCCAGCACCGCATGAGCGAGGCCCAGCGCCGCGAGCTGCTGCAGGAACTGTTCGGCCGCGGCCCGAACGGCGTGGGCTTCGACTTCACGCGGCTGACCATCGGCGCGTCCGACTTCTCGCGCAGCCACTACAGCTTCAACGACCGGCCGGCCGGCCAGACCGACCTGCCACTGGCGCACTTCTCGATAGCGCCCAACCGCGCCGAGGTGCTGCCGGTGCTCAAGCAGGCGCTGGCCATCAACCCCGGCCTGCAGGTGATGGCTTCGCCGTGGAGCGCGCCGGGCTGGATGAAGAGCAACGGCAGCCTGATCCAGGGCACGCTGAAGCCCGAGTATTTCGACGCCTTCTCGCGCTACCTGCTGCGCTATGTCGACGCCTACGCGGCCGAGGGGGTGGCCATCTTCGCGCTGACGCTGCAGAACGAGCCGCACTTCGAGCCCGGCGACTACCCCGGCATGCGGCTGGACCCGCCCGCGCGCGCGGCGATCATCGGCCAGCACCTCGGGCCGATGCTGGCGCAGCGCGGATCGAAGGTGCAGCTGATCGAGTGGGACCACAACTGGGACGTGCCGCAGGCGCCGCTGGCCGTGCTGGCCGATCCGGTGGCGCGGCCCTTCGTGGCCGGCGTGGGCTGGCACTGCTACGCCGGCCAGGTGGCCGCGCAGACGCTGGTGCACGACGCCTACCCCGACAAGGACGCGTGGTTCACCGAATGCTCGGGCGGCGAGTGGAAGCCGCACTGGCCCGAGACCCTGCCCTGGATGATGCGCAACCTGGTGATCGGCGCCACCCGCGGCTGGGCCAAGGGCGTGCTGATGTGGAACCTGGCCCTCGACGAGCGCCACGGCCCGCACCTGGGCGGCTGCCCCGATTGCCGCGGCGTGGTGACCATCGATTCGGTCACCGGCGCGGTCACCCGCAACCTCGAATACTACGCACTGGCGCATGCCAGCAAGTTCGTGCGGCCCGGCGCCCAGCGCATTGCCTCCACCGCGGCCAGCGCTGCGCTGGAGAGCGTGGCGTTCCGCAATGCCGACGACGGCTCGCTGGTGCTGGTGGTCTGCAACTCGGGGGCGACCGAGCAGCGCTTCTCGGTGCGTTCGGGCGCGCAGGTGCTGCAGGCCACGCTGGCGCGCGAGAGCGTGGCCACCTACGTCTGGCGACCCTAGCAGCCGATGCCAGAGTGCACATTCACGAAGCGCCCGCGCTGGCGCCTGGCGCTGGCCGCACTGCTGCTGCCCCTGGCGGGATCGGCGGCGGCCGAGGCACGGCTGGCCGGCATCTTCGGCGACCACATGGTGCTGCAGCGTGAGGCGCCCATCGCCGTGTGGGGCTGGGCGACGCCGGGTGAGGTGGTGCGGGTGCAGTTTCGCGGCCAGTCTCGCCGGTCCCAGGCCGCTGCGGATGGGCGTTGGGCGGTGCGCCTGCCGGCGGCGCCCGCCGGTGGGCCGCATGCGCTGACGGTGCAGGCCAGCAATACGCTGGTGCTGCGCGACGTGCTGGTGGGCGACCTGTGGTTGTGCGCGGGCCAGTCGAACATGGAATGGGCGCTGCAGGACAGCCAGGGTGCGGCCCAGGCCATCGCCTCGGCCGACCTGCCGATGATCCGCCACGTCAAGATCGCCCACCGCGCCAGCCTGCAGCCGCAGGACGACGGCCCAGCCGCCACCTGGCAGCCGAGCAGCCCCACGACGGCGGGCGGCTTCAGCGCGGTGGGTTTCCACTTCGCGCGCCAGGTGCACCAGGCGCTGGGCGTGCCGATCGGGCTGGTCAACGCGTCCTGGGGTGGCACCCACCTCGAGACCTGGTTGTCGCCCCGTGCCGCCCGGGCCGATGCCGACCTGGCGCCGCACCTGCACGCCATGCCGGCGGCGCTGTCCGACTACGCCGCCTGGACGCGCGAGCGCGCGTGGGGCGTGGTGCAGCGCTGGCAGCCCGGGCTGGCGCCGCAAGCTGCCGGCACGGCCGTCTGGGCCGCCGCGCCGCTGGACGACAGCGCCTGGCGCGAGTTGAACGTGCCCGGCAACTGGGAGGCGCAAGGCCTTCCCGGCTTCGACGGCGAACTGTGGGTTCGCCGCCAGGTGGTGCTCAGCGACGCGCAGGCGGCGGGCGCCGCCACGCTGGCCCTGGGCATGATCGACGACTGCGACGAGACCTGGGTCAACGGCCAGCGCGTGGGCGGCCTGTGCGGCTGGGACACGCCGCGCCGCTACCCCATCGCCGCCGGCCTGCTGCAGGCCGGCCCCAACACCATCGCCGTGCGCGTGACCGACACCGGCGGCGGTGGTGGCCTGCACGGCGAGGCCTCGGCGCTGCAACTGCAGACCGCCACCGGCAACCTGCCGCTGGCCGGCCGCTGGAGGGCCCGACCGGCCGCGCCGCTGGAGCGAAGCGCGCCCGACGCCAACGATCTGCCCACGCTGGCCTTCAACGGCATGCTGCAGCCGCTGCGGCCGCTGCGCCTGCGTGGCGTGCTGTGGTACCAGGGCGAGAGCAACGTGCCGCGCGCCGCACGCTACGCCGCGGCCCAGCGCCGCCTGATCGCCGACTGGCGCGCGCACTGGGGCCAAGCCGCGCTGCCGTTCTACTACGTGCAGCTGGCCTCGTTCCTGCCGCTGGCGCGCAACACGCTGGCCGGCAGCCCCTGGGCCGAGCTGCGCGAGGCGCAGCGCCAGGTGCTGGACGTGCCGCACACCGGCATGGCGGTGGCCATCGACGTAGGCGATGCCGACGACATCCATCCACGCAACAAGCAGGCCGTGGGCGATCGGCTGGCGCGGCTGGCGTTGCGCGATGGCTTCGGCCAGCCGGTGGTGGCGCAAGGCCCGGTGCTGCGCGCGGCGCGGCGCCAGGGCGCGCAGATGGTGCTGCGGTTCGACCACGCCCACGGTGGACTGGCGCTGCGGCCCGGCGCCGTGGCCCTGCAAGGCTTTGCGGTGGCGGGCGCCGACCAGCGCTTCCGGCCGGCCAGCGCACACATCGAAGGCGCCCGGGTGGTCGTCGGCCATGCCGAGGTGCCGCAGCCGGTGGCGGTGCGCTATGGCTGGGTCGACAACGCCGAGGAAGCCAATCTGGTCAATCGCGCCGGGCTGCCGGCGTCGCCGTTTCGCACCGACCGCTGGCGCCTGGTGACCGACGGCGTGCGCTTCAGTCCCTGACCGGCAAGGCTTGCACCGAATCGCCGGCAATGGCGTAACACTGCACCGCCGGCCCGCCCGGCAGCGCATGCATGCCGGTGAAGGGGCCGAAGGCTGGCAGTACGCCGACCGCGGCATCGAAATGAAAACACGGCAGGCGCAACCGATCGCCGCCTCGCCCGCTCAGCACCACGCAGGGATGCACATGCCCGGCCAGCGCATAGCTGCCAGCGGCCGCTGGCTGCGCTTCTTTCGGGGCATGCACCAGCACCCACGGGCCGCGGCGCAGCGGACCGTCGACCACCGCCACACCCAGGTCGGCAGGTGGATCACCAGCATGCTGGTCGTGGTTGCCGCGCACCAGCGTCAGGTCCAGGTCGGCATGGCGTTGGCGCCAGGCCCGCAGCGCAGCCATCGTGCCCAGCGCGTGGCTGCGCGCCGAGTGCAGCAGATCGCCCAGGAAGACGATGCCACGCGCGCCCGTGGCCACGATCAAGCGGTCCAGCCGGGCCAGCGCCTCGTCGGTGGTGGCCTCGGGCACCGGCACCCCCAGCCGGCGGAACGACACCGCCTTGCCCAGGTGCGCGTCGGCCACCATCAGCAGGCCAAGTTCGGGGTCGAAGGCGGCCTTCTGAGGCCACAGCTGCAGCCGGCCGGCCTGGCCGGGCAGCACGAACCAGGCGGTGCCCGCGGCGACCGTCTCGCCGGCCACCATGGCCGCAACCCCAGCGCCGCGCATCACGCCGTCAGGCGCATCAGCAGGGCATCCAGGTGCTCGGTGGGCTGGCGCTTGAAGCCCGAGCGCGCATAGCGCTGCAGCCGGCCCACCATCAGCGCGGTGAGGCCCGAGGCCAGCGCGTTGGCATCCACCGTGGGTGTCATCGAGCCGTTGGCATCCGCCGCGCTGCGCAGGCTTTGCCGCAACTGGCCCTCCACCCGGTCGAAGAACTGGTTCATGCGGGCGATCAGCCGTTCGTGCTCGAACACCAGCGCATCCCCCACCATCACCCGCACCATGCCGGGGTTCTTCTCGCCGAACTGCAGCAGCATCACCACGATGCGCTGGGCCTGAACCGCGCCAGCACTCTCGCGCTCGGTAATCTGGTTGACCAGCGTGAACACGCTGGACTCGATGAACTCGATCAGGCCCTCGAACATCTGCGCCTTGCTGGCGAAGTGGCGGTACAGCGCCGCCTCGCTGACCTGCAGCCGTGCGGCCAGCGCCGCGGTGGTGATGCGGTCGGCCCCGGGTTGCTCCAGCATCGCGGCCAAGGTCTGCAGGATCTGCACCCGGCGCTCGCCCGGGCGGGGGCGCTTGCGGGCCGCGGGGTCGGGGGTGATGCGGGCCAGCGGAGCCGTCGCGGTGGGCAGGCCGGCCAGGGCCAGGGCAGCGTCGTCGCCGGATGGATCGGGAAAATCGGGCATCACGGCGGGGTGCTCTCGTACGGGCCAGGGGTGTCTAAATGATTCTGGCACAGCGCCTCGGCGCACCCGCGTGCAGGTAAACACCGACGCGCCGAAGCACCGGTGTGCCGGCGTGCCGGCGACCGCGCTCAGCGCCGCAGCTGCCGCAGGGCCGTGACGGTGCGGTCGACGTAGGCCGGCCGCATCGACCAGCGCGCCACCGTCGGCCCGCCGTGGTCGCCGCGCCGCGCAAAGCGCTGCATCCACACCGTGCCCATGCCCACGCTGCGCGCGGCCTTCTGGTGCACCAGCGTGTCCTCCACCAGCACACAGCGGTGCGCCGGCACCCCCAGCTTCACCGCCATGCGCTGCAGCATGCGTGCATCGGGCTTGGGCCGCAGGTGGCCGAACATGGTCATGTCCTCGATGGCGATCACGCCGTCGAAACGATGCAGGATGCCCAGCAGACCCAACACCCGAAGTGCGTAGGCGCGCGGCGCGTTGGTGAGGATGAACTTGCGGCCGGGCAGGCGGGCCAACGCCTCGAAGTCATGGCGATGCCCGCTGACCTGCTGCTCCAGCCCGGGCAGGCGGTGCGTGTCGTGCAGGAAGTGCGCGGGCTTCACGCCATGGTGGCGCATCAGGCCCAGCAGCGTGGCGCCGTAGCGGTGCCAGTAGTGATGGTTCAGCCGGATCGCCTCGTCGGCATCGACCTGCAGCGCCTGCTGGACGTAGCTGCGCATCGATTGCCGCAACTCGGGGAAGACGAACGCGCCGGCATCGTGCAGCGTGTTGTCCAGGTCGAAGAGCCAGACGGTGCCGGCGTCGTAACGCATCGGAACGGTGCCGCCGATCAATGCGATCGGATCATCGTGCCGTAGGCCTGATCGGTAAGCACCTCCAGCAGCATCGCGTGCGGCACCCGGCCGTCGATGATGTGCACCGCGTTGACGCCGCTCTTGGCCGCGTCCAGCGCGCCGGCGATCTTGGGCAGCATGCCGCCGCTGATGGTGCCGTCGGCAAACAGCTCGTCGATGCGGCGCGCGGTCAGGTCGGTCAGCAGCTGGCCTTGTTTGTCGAGCACGCCCGAGATGTTGGTCAGCATCAGCAGCTTCTCGGCCTTCAGCACGGTGGCCAGCTTGGCGGCCACCACGTCGGCGTTGATGTTGTAGCTCTCGTTGTCCTCGCCGAAGCCGATCGGGCTGATCACCGGGATGAAGGCGTCGTCCTGCAGCGCCTTGACCACGCTGGGGTCGATCGACACGATCTCGCCGACCTGGCCGACGTCGACTTCCTTGCTCGGGTCGTCGCGGTCGACCAGCTTCAGCTTGCGGGCGCGGATCATCGCGCCGTCGCGCCCGGTCAGGCCCACGGCCTTGCCGCCGGCGGCGTTGATCAGGCCGACGATGTCTTGCTGCACCTCGCCGCCCAGCACCCATTCGACGACTTCCATCGTCTCTTCATCCGTCACCCGCATGCCCTGGATGAAGGTGCCCTTCTTGCCGATCTTGGCCAGCGCCTCGTCGATCTGCGGGCCGCCGCCGTGCACCACGATCGGGTTCATGCCCACCAGCTTGAGCAGCACGATGTCCTCGGCGAAGTCCTGCTGCAGCGCCGGGTCGGTCATCGCGTTGCCGCCGTACTTGATGACCAGCGTCTTG
>JAURXG010000106.1 GCA_030654555.1 Aquabacterium sp. | reverse complement strand
CGTGGTCAGAATCAGTGGTGGCACCAGGCGGATCACGCTGTCGGCCGTGACCGAGAGCAGCAGGCCGGCATCTGCCGCGCGCTGCGTAAGCACCCCGCAGGGCTTGGTGAGCTCGATGCCGATCATCAGGCCCTGGCCGCGGATCTCGCGGATGCCGGCCAGGCCGCGCCAGCCCTCGATCAGCCCGGCGCGGATGCGCTCGCCCTGGGCCGCGGCATTGGCCATCAGGCCGTCTTCTTCCATGATGCGCAGCGTCTCGATGCCCGCGCGCATGGCCAGCGGGTTGCCGCCGAAGGTGGTGCCGTGGTTGCCCGGGCCCAGCACCTTGGCCGCGCGCGGGCCGGCCACGATGGCGCCGATCGGCACGCCCGAGCCCAGGCCCTTGGCCAGCGGCATCACGTCGGGCAAGATGCCGGCCCACTGGTGGGCGAACCACTTGCCGGTGCGGCCGATGCCGCACTGCACCTCGTCGAGCATCAGCAGCCAGTCCTGCTCGTCGCAGATCTGGCGCAGGCCCTGCAGGATGTCGATGCGCGTGGGGTTGATGCCACCTTCGCCCTGGATCGTCTCCAGGAAGACCGCCACCACGTTGGGGTTGGTGCGGGCCACCTCGCGCACCGTGTCCAGGTCGTTCAGCGGCACGCGCACGAAGCCCTCGACCAGCGGGCCGAAGCCGGCCTGCACCTTGGGGTTGCCGGTGGCCGACAGCGTGGCGATCGAGCGGCCGTGGAACGCCTTCTCGTAGACGATGATCTCGGGCCGCGCGATGCCCTTGTCGTGACCGAACTTGCGCGCGATCTTCAGCGCCCCCTCGTTGGCCTCCAGCCCGGTGGAGCAGAAGAACACCGCGTCCAGTCCCGACAGCTCGCACAGCTTGGTGGCCAGCGTCTCCTGCATCGGCGCGGCGTAGTAGTTGCTGCAGTGGATCAGCCTGGCCACCTGGTCCTGCAGCGCCGGCACCAGCTTCGGGTGGGCATGGCCCAGCGTGTTGACGGCGATGCCGCCCAGGCCGTCGAGGTATTCGCGGCCGTCGGTGTCCCAGACGCGGCAGCCTCGGCCGTGCGACAGCGCAAAGGGCAGTCGGCCGTAGGTGTTCATCAGGTGGGACGTCATCGCGGGGCTCCGAAAAGGCGATCGATCAATGAAAAAGCCGGCGTGTCCGTCTGCATGGCTTCCACCATGGCAACGCGCCGGCCCGGGGCAAACATTCTAAAGCGGCACCGCCCGATGCCGATAAAACCGGATCGATCAGCGTCAGGGGGTTCCGATGCATGCTGCAACGCAGCACTTCCACGGCACAATAGCGGTTTTCCCGAAGGGGGAAACGGCGGCGGCGCGACGGGTGCTGCGGCCGATCACGCTGCCGATCCCCCCGCTGCCCCCGTCACGAACCGGTTTCACCGACCCCGCCCAACCGACCACGGCCTGCATGTCGTCCGCCCCCAAACCGCGCCAGTTCTTCATCCAGGGCATCACCCGGGCGGGCAAGACCTTTCGCCCGAGCGACTGGTCGGAGCGGCTGGCCGGGGCGCTGTCGAGTTTCCGCCCCAAGGGCAGCGGCATCGGCGCGCACATCGGCTACTCGCCCTTCTGCGTGCCGCGGGTGATCGAAGGCGTGAAGTGCGTGATCGTCAACGAGGCGCTGCGCGACCTGGAGCCGATGGCCTGGGACTTCGTGATGAACTTCGCCCGCGACAACGAGCTTCAGGTGGTCGAAGCCTGTCTGCTGCCGGAGTCGCCGGCCAAGCCGGCAGCCTGATGGGCCCACGGTCCCGCGAGCGCGGGCCAGAATGACAAAAGCCCGCTTGCGCGGGCTTTCGTTTGCCGTCCGGACCGAACTATCAGGCTGCAGCCGAGGCCGAAGCCGTCAGGGCCTTGATCTTGGCCGACAGGCGGCTCTTGTGGCGAGCGGCCTTGTTCTTGTGGAAGATGCCCTTGTCCGCGATCGAGTCGATCACGCTCTGGGCGTTCTTGAACAGCGCGGCCGGAGCGGCCTTGTCGCCGCCGGCAGCGGCCTTGTCGAGGGCCTTCTGCACGTTCTTGACGACAGTGCGGAACTGCGAGCGCAGTGCCGTGTTGGCGCTGTTGAGCTTGACGTCCTGGCGGGCGCGCTTGCGGCCCGAGGCGAGGCGGACGGTTTTCTTCTTGGCTTTGGATGCGGTGGCCATGCTGGTGCGGTCCTGGTGCGAGTCTTGATACGGACCCTGTTATGTGATCCGGATTGGGCAAAGACCGCGAGTATAGCAGTGACCGGCCGAGCTGGCAAAGGCTGGTGCGAGGCGCTTCCTATAATCGCCGCTCGGTCCTCTCTGGTGGCAGCCCCTGCTGCCCGGGCCAGCCCCCGCCCGCATGAACCTGTTCAAGGCCGCTTTCTCCGTTTCCGCCCTCACGCTGCTGTCGCGCATCACCGGCCTGGTGCGCGAGCAGATCGGCGCCGCGCTGTTCGGCACCTCGGCGATGATGGACGCGTTCCAGATTGCCTTCCGCATCCCCAACCTGCTGCGCCGGCTGTTCGCCGAGGGCGCGTTCTCGCAGGCCTTCGTGCCGTTGCTGGCGGCCACCCGGGCACGCGACGGCGACGCCGCCACCCGCTCGCTAATCGACGCGGTGGCCACCGTGCTGGCCTGGGCCCTGCTGGTGACCTGCGTGCTGGGCATCGTGGGTGCGCCCGTGTTCGTCTACCTGCTGGCCTCGGGCTTCGCGCCGGCCACCGAGAACGCCGCGGTGGTGATGACACGCTGGATGTTCCCCTACATCGGCTTCATGTCGATGGTGGCGCTGGCCTCGGGCGTGCTCAACACCTGGAAGCGCTTCGCCATCCCCGCCTTCACCCCGGTGCTGCTGAACCTGAGCGTGATCGGCGCCGCGCTGCTGCTGGTGCCGCAGTTCAAGGCGCGGGGCATCGAGCCGGTGTATGCGCTGGCGGTGGGCGTGATGATCGGCGGCCTGCTGCAACTGGCCATCCAGGCGCCGGCGCTGCTGCGCATCGGCATGCTGCCGCGCTTCGGCGGGTCGCCCGCCGCGCTGCTGGCTGCCTGGCGCCATCCCGGCGTGCGCCAGATCCTGGCCAAGATGGGGCCGGCGATGGTGGGCGTGTCGGTGGCGCAGATCTCGCTGATGATCAATTCGCAGATCGCCTCGCACATGGGCACCGGCGCCGTGTCCACGCTGGTCTACGCCGATCGGCTGATGGAGCTGCCGACGGCGCTGCTGGGCGTGGCGCTCAGCGTGGTGCTGACGCCGCAGATGTCGGCCGCGCAGGCGCAGGGCGACCAGGTGGCGTACTCGGGCCTGCTCGACTGGGGCCTGCGCCTGGTGCTGTTGCTGGCGCTGCCTTGTGCGGTGGCGCTGGCGGTGTTCGGCCAGCCGATGGTGGCCACGCTGTTCCACCGCGGGGCCTTCGACGCCAATGCGGTGGCGATGACCACGCTGGCGGTGATGGGCTACGGTGCGGGCGTCATCGGCCTGGTGGGGGTCAAGGTGGCGGCACCCGCCTACTACGCCCGGCAGGACATGCAGACGCCCATGCGCGTGGCCATCGGCGCGCTGGTGCTCACCCAGGTCTTCAACGCCGGGCTGATCCTCGGGCTGGGCATGGGCGTGGCGGCGCTGGCGCTGTCGATCGGCCTGGCCGCCAATGCCAACGCGGCGGCGCTGATCTGGGGCCTCAAGCGCCGTGGCAGCTATCTGCCGAGCGCCGGTTGGGCCGGTTTTGCGCTGCGCGTGGTGGTGGCCAGCGCGGTGATGGGCGTGGGCATGTGGTGGGCCGCGCGCTATCTCGACTGGCTGGCGCTGGGCCGGCACGAACTGCTGCGCGCCGGCGCGATGGCCGCGGCCCTGGCGGCGGCGGCGGCGGTGTATTTCGGCGTGCTGGCCTTGCTGGGCATCCGGCTTCGCAGCTTCATGCGCAAGGCCTAGACTCGTGACGATGAAGCACCTGATGCTGCTGCCACCCGGCACGCTGGCCTACTTCGCGGCCCTGGTGGCCGAGGACGAGGGCTTTGCGCTGGTCGAGGCGGCCATCTGCGTGGCGCAGGACGAGCAACCCGGGCTCGACCCGCAGGCGGTGCTGGGCGAGATCGACCGCCTCGCCGCACGGCTGAAGGCGCGCCTGCCGGCCGACGCGCCGGCGCTGCGCCGGCTGCGTGCGCTGAACCAGTATTTCTTCGTCGAGCTGGGCTTTGCCGGCAACGTCAACAACTACTACGACCGGCGCAACAGCTACCTGCACGAGGTGCTGGCCACCCGGCGCGGCATCCCGATCACGCTGGCGCTGCTCTACATCGAGCTGGCCGGGCAACTGGGGTTGCAGGCCAGCGGGGTGTCGTTTCCGGGGCACTTCCTGATCAAGCTGCGCATGCCGCAGGGCGAGGTGGTGATCGACCCGTTCAATGGCCGCTCGCTGTCGCGCGACGAGCTCGACGAGCGGCTGGGGCCCTACCGCGCCCGCCATGGCCTGGAGGGCGACTTCGAGACGCCGCTGGGGCTGTTCCTGCAGGCCGCGCCGCCGCGCGACATCCTGGCGCGGCTGCTGTTCAACCTGAAGGAGATCCACCGCAGCGCCGAGGACTGGCCGCGCCTGCTGGCGGTGCAGGAGCGCCTGGTGCTGCTGCTGCCCGAAGCCGCCGAGGAGCAGCGCGACCGCGGCCTGACCTGGGCCGAGCTGGGCCGCCCGGTGGAAGCCGCCGACGACCTGGCCGCCTACCTGGCCGCGCGACCCGACGCCGACGATGCGCGTGCGCTGCGCGAGCGGC
>JAURXG010000104.1 GCA_030654555.1 Aquabacterium sp. | reverse complement strand
CCTCGACCACCGGGTTGACGATCTCCAGGTGCGAGGGGTTGAAGGCCAGGCTCAGGTGCACCGGGCCGCCGGGGGTGGAGATGTCGCTGGAGAAGCCCTGGTGGTACTTCACGTCGCCCGACGGCAGGTTCTCGGGCGCGGTGTGGTCGAACTCGGCGAACAGGTCCTTGGGCATCTTGCCCAGGGTGTTGACCAGCACGTTGAGGCGGCCGCGGTGGGCCATGCCGATCACCATCTCCTGCACGCCATGGGTGCCGGCACGCTGCACCACCTCGTCCATGCTGGCGATGAAGCTCTCGCCGCCTTCCAGGCTGAAGCGCTTCTGGCCGACGTACTTGGTGTGCAGGAAGCGCTCCAGGCCCTCGGCGGCCGTCAGCCGGTCGAGGATGTGCTTCTTCTGGTCGATGCCGAAGCTGGGCTTGCTGCGGATGGACTCGAGCCGCTCCTGCCACCAGCGCTTCTCGGTGGGGTCGGTGCAGTGCATGAACTCGGCGCCGATGGTGCCGCAGTAGGTCTCGCGCAGCGCCTGCATGATCTCGCGCAGCGTCATGTTCTCCGACTTGCCGAAGTACGTGTTCGCGGCACTGAACGTGATGTCCATGTCGGACTCGCTCAGGTCGTAGAACGCCGGCTCCAGCTCGGGGATCTTGGGGCGCTCGGTGCGCTTGAGCGGATCGAGATCGGCCCAGCGGCTGCCCAGGAAGCGGTAGGCGGCGATCAGCGACTGCACGTGCACCTGCTTGCGCGCCACGGCCAGGTCGGCCGAACTGGCCTTCAGCGCGAAAGCGTTGGCCTTGGCACGCTGGGCGAAGCTCTCGACGACCGGCGCATGCGCCACGTCGCGGGCTTCCGAGCCATCGGTGGCCGGCACGTTCTGCAGGTTGTCGAAGTAGGTGCGCCAGTTGTCGGGCACGCTGCCGGGGTTGTCGAGATAGGCTTCGTAAAGCTCTTCGACATAGGGGGCATTGCCCCCGAACAGGTACGAGTTGGACCTGTGTTGCTGCATCATCGCTCGCTCACCTTTTACCCCGGTTTCCAGGGCTTCGATGGGTTGAAAACCTTCCGCGGCCCGGCTCGACCGGTTGGCGGATTGCGACCCGCCTTGCTGTTTGTCTCGAGCGACTTGTCTGTCGCTCAGCAAGGGGCACGAAAGGGCCTTGTTTAGTTCGTGGGCCGCACTGTAGCACTCTTGTTTTGCGGTCCGCGGCGTGGATTAGACAACCCCGACCCTTCTGTTTTCCTGACAAACAGACCGGTGTTGGCCGCACACTTCGCCCGCCATGCACCCACCGGTGATCTACCTGCGCGCCGAGGCGCCGGCCAAACCCGCCACCGGCGCGCCCTGCAACGGCTGCGGCCTGTGCTGCGCCTGGCAACCCTGCCCGCTGGGCGTGCTGGTCAGCGGCCGCCGCCAGGGCGCCTGCGATGCGCTGCGCTGGGACGCCGGCGACCGGATCTACCGCTGCGCCATGGTCGATGCCCCGCAGCAGGTCTGGCCCGCCCTGCCGCGTTGGCTGCATCCGGCGCTGCAGGGCCTGGCACGGCGCTGGATCGCCTCGGGCGCGGGCTGCGACTGCGACGCCGAGGTGGAGCGCGGCCCGGCTGCGGGATGATCCCGGGCGCCGCCGGGGGCGGTTGCGTCTAGCATGCGCGCTTTCGCATCCACCGGAGTTGACTCCATGACCTTGAAGCTCGCCTTGAAGGGCGCCGCCGTCGCGGCCGCGCTGCTGACCGGACTGGCGCTGTCGTCGGCCCAGGCCGCCACCCTGCGCTGGGCCGCGCAGAACGACATCCTGACGCTCGATCCGCATTCGCAGAACCACGCCACCACCAATGCGATCCTGCAGCATGCCTACGAAGGCCTGACCCGCTACAACGCCAAGTACGAGCCCGAGCCTGCGCTGGCCACCAAATGGACCACCATCAGCCCGACGCAGGTGCGCTTCGAGCTGCGCAAGGGGGTCAAGTTCCACGACGGCTCGCCGTTCGTCGCCGACGACGTGATCTTCTCGTTCGGCCGCATCAAGCAGCCGCAGGGCACGATGTCGATCTACGTGGCCGGCATTGCCGACATCAAGAAGATCGACGACCACACGGTCGACTTCATCCTCGCCGGCCCCAACCCGCTGCTGCTGCGCAACATCGGCGACTTCTTCATCATGAGCAAGGCCTGGTCTGAGAAGAACAAGACCACCAACGTGCAGGACTACAAGGCCAAGGAAGAGAACTACGCCTCGCGCAACGTCAATGGCACCGGCGGCTACAAGATCACCGGCTGGACGCCCGACCAGCGCGTGACCATGACCGCCAACCCCGACTGGTGGGACAAGGCCAACGCCAGCAACGTGACCGAGGTGCTCTACACCCCGATCAAGGCCGACTCCACCCGCATCGCGGCGCTGCTGTCGGGCGACGTGGACATGGTCACTGACCTGCCCACCCAGGACGTGACCCGCCTGCGCAGCGACCCCAAGCTCAAGATCGTCGACGGCCATGAGGTGCGCACGATCTTCATCGCGCTCGACCAGCACAACGCCGAGCTGAAGTACAGCGACGTGAAGGGCAAGAACCCGTTCAAGGACAAGCGGGTGCGCGAGGCGCTGAACATCGCCATCGACCGCGAAGCGATCAAGCGCGCCACCATGCGCGGCCTGTCGCTGCCGGCGGCCATCCTGGTGGCGCCGGGCGTCAACGGCCATTCGCCGGAACTGGACGCGCCGATCAAGCCCGACGCCGAGCGCGCCAAGAAGCTGCTGGCCGAAGCGGGTTACCCGAACGGCTTCGAGTTCCAGCTGAACTGCCCGAACAACCGCTACGTCAACGACGAGGAGATCTGCCAGAACCTGGTGTCGATGTGGGCGCGCATCGGCGTGAAGACCAAGCTGGCGACCGAGGGCATGGCCACCTTCATCCAGAAGGTGCAGAACTTCGACTCGTCGGCCTACCTGCTGGGCTGGGGCGTGGCCACCTTCGACGCGCAGTATTCGCTGCAATCGCTGGTGCGCACCCGCACCTCCGGCGCCGACGGCAACTTCAACTTCTCGCGCGTCAGCGACGCCCAGGTCGACAAGCTGGTCGACGCGATGAAGACCGAGACCGACGTGGCCAAGCGCAACGCGCTGATCAAGGACGCGCTGCAGCGCACGCGCGACGAGTTCCTGTTCGTGCCGCTGCACCACCAGCTGCGGCCCTGGGCGATGAAGACCAACGTCACCACGCTGCACCGTGCCGATGACCGGCCGGCGGCGCGCTACACCAACATCAAGTAAGCGGCGCTCCACACAGACCAAGAGGCCCCGCGGGGCCTCTTTTTCATGCGGCGTCGCCGGGCTCAGCCGGGCAGGCTGCTGCGCACCGTGCGACCGCCCTGCATCAGCAGGCGGATGCCGGTGTCGGGCGCGGTGAGCATGGACAGCTCGGCGGTCGGATCACCATCGACCACCAGCAGGTCGGCCCAGGCGCCGGGCACCAGTTCGCCGATCTCGCCCTCGGCGCGCATCAGCCGCGCGGCGTCGATGGTGGCGCTCTGCAGGGCCTCCACGGCGCTCATCGCCTGCAGGCGCAGGTCGAACTCGCCCGACTGCTGGCCATGCATGTGGCCCAGCAGGTCGGTGCCGAACACCACCGGCACGCCTTCGGCGCGGGCGATGCGCACCGCGTCGATGCCGCGCGAGCGCACCCGCGCCAGCTTGCCCAGCATCTCGGCCGACCAGCCCAGGCGCTCGCCCTCGGCCGCCAGCGCGGCATAGGTGGCCAGCGTGGGTACCAGGTAGGCGCCGTGGCGCTTCATCTCGCGCGCGCTGGCCTCGTCCAGCAGGTTGCCATGCTCGATCGAGCGCACACCCGCCTGCACCGCCCGCGTGATCGCGCGCGGTGAATAGGCATGGGCCATCGCGTACAGGTTGGCAGCCTCGGCCTCCTCGCAGGCGGCGCGCAACTCGTCCAGCGAGAACTGCGTGCCCTCCAGCGGATCGGTCGGGCTGCTGATCCCGCCGCCGGCCATGATCTTGATCTGGTTGGCGCCGTTGCGCACCTGCTCGCGCACCGCACGCCGCACCTCGCCCACACCGTCGGCGATGGCGCCGATCAACCCCAGGCCCGCGCAGGTGCAGAACATCTCGCGGATGCGCACGCCCTTGGGCCGCATGTCGGCATGGCCGCCGGTCTGGCAGACGGGGAACCCGGCGATGTAGAGCCGCGGGCCCTCGAACAGCCCGCGCGACACGGCCTCCTGCAGGCCGAAATCGGCGCCGGCCGCGTCGCGCACCGTGGTGAAGCCGCGGTGCAGCATGCCCTTCATGATGGCGCTGGCCTGCGCGGTGATCAGCGACGGCGCCTGCAGCCCGTTGGCCGTCAGGTCGTGCGAGGCGGCCACCACGTGCACATGGGCGTCGATCAGGCCAGGCAGCACCACGCGGCCGCCGGCGTCGATCACCACCGCGTCGTCGACCTGCACCGGCTCGGCGGTGACCGAGGCGATGCGCCCGTCCTCGACGACGATCTGCGACAGCGGCCCGACGAGGCCGCGCGCGCTGTTGAACGGGCGGGCGTTTCGAAGGACCTGCCGGCGCATCGCCCGCGTCCTCAGGCGGTGGCCACCGCCAGGCCCAGGCGCTTGCGCGCGGCCTCGTACTCGCGCTTGAGCCTGGCGACGAAGTCGGCCGTGCTCATCACCTTGTCGACCGCGCCGATGCCCTGGCCGCAGCCCCAGATGTCCTTCCAGGCCTTCTTCGCGCCACCGCCATCGACGTTGCCGAAGTTCATCTTGCTCGGGTCGCTGACCGGCAGGTTGTCGGGATCGAGCCCGGCGTTGCGGATCGAGGGCTTCAGGTAGTTGCCATGCACCCCGGTGAACAGGTTGCTGTAGACGATGTCGTCGGAGTTGGCGTCGACGATGGCCTGCTTGTGCGGGTCGGTGGCGCGCGCCTCCTCGGTGGCGATGAAGGCCGAGCCGATGTAGGCGAAGTCGGCGCCCATCGCCAGCGCGG
>JAURXG010000096.1 GCA_030654555.1 Aquabacterium sp. | reverse complement strand
CGAGACGTAATCGAGCCGGTCCATGTAGGGGACCGACTGCAGGAAAGTCTTGTGCTCGGCGAGCTTCTCGGTGGCGCGGTGCAGGAGCCCGATGTGCGGGTCGGCGCGCTGGATCACCTCGCCGTCGAGTTCGAGCACCAGGCGCAGCACGCCGTGCGCGGCCGGGTGCTGCGGGCCGAAGTTGAGCGTGTAGTTGCGGATCTCTGCCATGCCGGCCCCTACTCGCCCTCTGCGTAATGTTCTTCACGCACGATGCGCGGGGTGACCTCGCGAGGCTCGATGCTGACCGGCTGGTAGATCACGCGCTTCTGCTCCGGGTCGTAGCGCATCTCGACATAGCCCGACAGCGGGAAGTCCTTGCGAAACGGGTGGCCGATGAAGCCATAGTCGGTCAGCAGTCGGCGCAGGTCCGGGTGGCCGTTGAAAACGATGCCGAACAGGTCGAAGGCCTCGCGCTCGTACCAGTTGACCGCGGGCCATACGTCGATCAGGGAGTCGACCATCGGGAAGTCGTCGTCGGCGCAGCAGGCGCGCACGCGCAGGCGCCAGTTGTGGCTTACCGAAAGCAGGTGCGAGACCGCGGCGAAACGCGGGCCTTCCGCGGGGCGGTCGCCGTACGTGGAGTAGTCCATGCCGCACAGGTCCATGAGCTGGTCGAACGCCAGCTCCGGGGAATCGCGCAGGGTTTGCGCCACCGCGCGATAGTCCTCGGCCTTGACGGCCAGGGTCAGCTCGCCCAGCGCTTCCGACAGGCTCGCGATGCGCCCGCCGAGGGCGGCCTGGAGCGCGTCGTGCAGGCGCTGGAGCTTGGGTGTCATGGGTTCAGCGGGCGATCGTGTTGGTGCGTTTGATCTTGTTCTGCAGCTGGATGAGGCCGTACAGCAACGCCTCCGCCGTGGGCGGGCAGCCCGGCACGTAGACGTCGACAGGCACGATCCGGTCGCAGCCGCGCACGACCGAGTAGGAATAGTGGTAGTAGCCGCCGCCGTTCGCGCACGAGCCCATCGAGAGCACCCAGCGCGGCTCGGCCATCTGGTCGTAGACCTTGCGCAGGGCGGGCGCCATCTTGTTGCACAGCGTGCCGGCCACGATCATCAGGTCGGCCTGGCGCGGGCTCGGCCTGAACACGATGCCGAACCGGTCCAGGTCGTAGCGCGCGGCACCGGCCTGCATCATTTCCACCGCGCAGCACGCGAGTCCGAAGGTCATCGGCCAGAGCGAGCCCGTGCGCGTCCAGTTGATGACCTTGTCGGCGGTGGTCGTGACGAAGCCCTCGCGGAGTACGCCTTCTATTCCCATTCCAGGGCCCCTTTCATCCATTCGTAGACGAAGCCGACGACCAGGATCGCGAGGAAAACCATCATCGAGAGGAAGCCGAACAGGCCGATCTCGTTGAGCACGATCGCCCAGGGAAACAGGAA
>JAURXG010000004.1 GCA_030654555.1 Aquabacterium sp. | reverse complement strand
GAGATTGACGAGCTGCCGGCCTGCGTGGCCTGCGAGGTGCCGGCCGACGCCCGGCCCGACGAACCGCTGGCCGCACCGGTGCGGCGGGCGGACTGACCGGGGCCGCACGATGGAACATGGCAACTGGCTGTCCAACAGCCTGGTCTACCTGGCCGCCGCGGTGCTGGCGGTGCCGCTGGCGCGCCTGCTGGGGCTGGGCGCGATCATCGGCTACCTGGGCGCGGGCATCGTCATCGGGCCCTGGGGGCTGCAGCTGGTCAGCGACCCGGCCACCATCCTGCACTTCGCCGAGTTCGGCGTGGTGCTGATGCTGTTCCTGGTGGGGCTGGAGCTGGAGCCGCGCCGGCTGTGGGCGATGCGCCGGCCGATCTTCGGCGGCGGCAGCGCGCAGCTGCTGGGTTCGGCCGCGCTGATGACCGGCATCGGCATGGCCGCCGGCGCCGGCTGGCCGCTCGCGCTGGTGGCCGGGCTGGGGCTGGCGATGTCGTCCACCGCCATCGGCCTGGGCGCCCTGGCCGAGCGCAACCTGATGGGCACCCGCTCGGGCCAGAGCGTGCTGTCGGTGGCGCTGCTGCAGGACATCGCGGCGATCCCGATCCTGGCCCTCGTGCCGCTGTTGGCAGTGGGCAGCGCGGCGCAGCATGCCGAGGGCAGCGGCTGGATCGCGGCGGCCAAGGCCTTGGTCGTGATCGCGGCCATCATCCTCGGCGGGCGGCTGCTGCTGCGCCCGGCGCTGCGCTGGATCGCCCGCAGCGAGACACCCGAGATCTTCACCGCCGCCGCGCTGCTGCTGGTGGTGGCCACCGCCTCGCTGATGCAGTCGGTGGGACTGAGCATGGCGCTGGGCGCCTTCCTGGCCGGCGTGCTGCTGGCCGAGAGTGAGTACCGCCGCGAGCTGGAAACCGACCTCGAGCCCTTCAAGGGCCTGCTGCTGGGGCTGTTCTTCATCGCCGTGGGCATGAGCATCGACTTCGCGGTGGTGCTGGCGCATCCGGCGCTGATGGCCGCGGTGGTGCTGGGCTTCCTGCTGCTGAAGGCGGGCGTGCTGTGGGCGCTGGCGCGCTGGACCGAACTGCCGCTGCTGGAGCGGCCGGTGTTCATCATCCTGCTGGCGCAGGGTGGCGAGTTCGGCTTCGTGGTGTTCCAGGCGGCGCAGCAATCGCGGGTGATCGATGCCCCCACCGCATCGTTCCTGGTGGCGGCGGTGGCGGTGTCGATGCTGCTGACGCCGCTGCTGCTGCTGGTGGCCGACCGCTGGTGGGTGCCGCGCCTGGCGCTGCGCGAAGCCCGGCAGGGGGCGCCGCGCCCGGCCGAGATCAGCGAACCGCAGGCCGCGCCGGTGATCATCGCGGGCTTCGGCCGTTACGGCCAGCTGGTGGGCCGGCTGCTGAACGCCAACGGGCTGTCGGCCACGGTGCTCGACCACAACGCCGAGCAGGTGGAGACCGTGCGCCGCTTCGGCTGGCCGGTGTTCTACGGCGACGCCACCCGGCTCGACCTGCTGCGCACCGCCGGCGCCGCCGAGGCCCGGGTGCTGGTGCTGGCGATCGACGACGTGGAGCAGAGCCTGAAGGTGGCGGCGCTGGCGCGTGCGCACTTTCCGCAGCTCACCGTGGTGGCGCGGGCGCGCAACGTCACCCACTACTACCGGTTGCGCCAGCTGGGCATCGAGGCGATCGAACGTGAGCTGCTGGACTCGTCGCTGATGAGCGGTCGGCGCGTGCTCGAGCTGATGGGCTGGCAGCCGCACGCCGCGCGCAACCAGGCGCTGCGCTTTCGGGCCCACACCATCGAGCTGATCGAGCAGATGGCGCCGCACCTGGGCGACGAGCAGAAGCTGATCGCGCTGGCCAAGCAGGGCCGCCAGCAACTGGAGACGATGTGGGCGCAGGAGCGCGCCGAGCAGGCCGCCCTGCGCAACCGGCAGGGCTGGCATGGCGAGGCGGGTGGCGATCAGCGGCACGATTGAGCATCGCGCCGCTTGGCGCCCCACCACCGCTGCGCATCAGCGCAGCCCGTCGAACAGCAGCTTGCCGCCGGTCAGCAGCATGCCCACCGAGAACAGGCGGTAGAACAGCGTGGCCGGGATGCGCCGCACCACCCGCACGCCCAGCCACACGCCGATCGGCGCCACCGGGATCAGCACCGCGGCGGTGATCATGTTGGTCCAGTCGATGAGGCCCAGCGCGGCATACGGCATCCACTTCGACGCGTTGATGGCCGCGAAGAACACCGCCATCGTGGCGGTGAAGCGCACCGGGCTGAGCTTGAGCGGCAGCATGTAGAAGCCGATCGGCGGCCCGCCGGCATGCGCCACGAAGCTGGTGAAGCCCGACACGGTGGCGAAGAAGAAGCCCACCGCGCGCGGCGGCGCCGGCGCATCGGCCTGCGGCGGCCACACGGTGCGCATCGCCAGAAACGCCAGCGTGATGCCGCCCACCAGCGCGGCCACCGTCTTGGCGCTGAGCGCGGTGAACAGCAGCGTGCCGACCACCGTGCCCAGCAGGCCGGCGGGCACCAGCAGGCGCAGCAGCGTGGCATCGCGCTCGTGCCACAGCGCCTTCAGGCCCAAGGCGTCCATGATCAGCAGCAGCGGCAGCATGATGGCCACCGCCTGCGGCACCGGCACGGCCAGCGCCATCAGCGGCACGCCCAGCGCCCCGAAGCCCGCGCCGAAGCCGCTCTTGCTGATGCCCACCAGCAGCACCGCCGGGATGGCCACCGCGTAGAACGCGGGGTCGGTGATCAGCACGCGCGCGTGATCAGACCAGTGCGCAGGCTTCGTCGAAATCCAGCCGCGGGCTGCGCGCGAACACCTTGGCCGGGTCGCCATGGCCCAGCGTGCAGAGGAAGTTGGTCTTGACCTCGGTGCCGGCCCAGAACGCCGCATCGACCTTGGCCGGATCGAAGCCGCTCATCGGCCCGCAATCCAGCCCCAGCGCGCGCGCGGCGATGATCAGGTAGCCGCCCTGCAGGCTGGAGTTGCGGAAGGCCGACTCCTGGATCACCGCCGGCTTGCCGGCAAACCAGGGCCGCGCGTCCACATGCGGGAAGAGCTTGGGCAGCAGCTCGTAGAAGGCCAGGTCCATGCCGACGATCACGGTCACCGGCGCCTGCTCGATCTTGGCCACGTTGCCGGGCGACACGCAGGCCAGCAACCGGGCCTTGGCCTCGGCCGTGCGCACGAACTTGAAGCGCGCCGGGCAGGTGTTGGCCGCGGTGGGGCCGAACTTCACCAGGTCGTACAGCGCGCGCAGCGTGTCATCGGCCACCGGCTGGTCGAGGTAGCCGTTCTGGGTGCGCGCCTCGGTGAAAAGCTGGGCCGTGGTCAGGTTCGTCAGGGTCATGGGGGCCTTGTTGGGAGGGGAGATCGCAGACAACCGACAATTGTCGGATGTTCCAACCCTCCCAGCACGATGTGCGGCGATTCTTCTGCGAGACCTGGCGCAAGCAGCGCGAAGGCCTGCCGCTGACGCCGATGGAAGCGATGGCCGCCGACTGGGTGACCGAGCATCCCGAGTACCACGCCGATCTGGCCGACCTGGACGCCGCGATCGCCGCCAGCTACAGCGTGGAAGACGGCCGCACCAACCCCTTCCTGCACCTGGCCATGCACCTGTCGATCGCCGAGCAATGCGGCATCGACCAGCCCACCGGCATCCGCCAGGCGGTGAGCCTGCTGGCCGCGCGCCGCAACGCGCTGCACGCGGCCCACCAC
>JAURXG010000090.1 GCA_030654555.1 Aquabacterium sp. | reverse complement strand
CGCCAGCTGCGGCCGCGGGCGTCGGGTTTCAGGGCGCCGCGCAAGTCGTCGTGGTCCAGGATGGTGAGGAACAGCGTCACCGGTTCACCGAAATCGGGGCAGGCGGTGGCGATGCGCAGCAGGTCGACCTCACCGCCGCGGGCGTCGGGCCGGCTGCCCACGTCGTAGGCCACACCCTTGTTGATCAGCGCGATCTCGGTGGCCTTGGTGTCGTCGCAGTACAGGTCGAGGTGGATCGCCGACAGCCGCGTGGCGGTGCCGCGCCACACCGCGCCAGCCAGGTGCGGGCGGAACTCGGCCAGCCGCGCCATCCACACCAGCGCCAGCTGGCGCAGCACCCGCAACTCGGCCGGCTGGGTGTCGGCGCAGAAGATCGCCAGGTAGTCGCGCACCTCGTCTTCCACCTGCTCGTTGGCGGGCAGTTCACCGCGGCCGTTGCCACGCCGGCCCAGGGCGCGCTGGGCCTTGCGCTTGGCGGCCGCGTATTCCATGCCCTCGTCGACGACCAGCCGGGCAGCGGCAGCGGCAATCTCGTCGAGCAGGGTGGCGGACATGGCCCGCATTGTAGGAAGCGGGGCTGGCCGAGGTGCGCCAAAGGTCGGCACCTGACCGGCGGGCTGGTTCACCGCTGTCAGGGCAGCGTCACCGCGCCCATGCGGGCGACGATGGTGGCGGCGCGGCCGGCGATGTAGGCCGAGCCGGGGTTTTTCTCGAAGCGCTTGGGCGCGGGCAGCATCACCGCCAGCCGGGCGGCGGCATAGGCGTCCAGCCGCGCCGCGTCGGTGCGAAAGTAGTGCCGCGCGGCGGCCTGGGCGCCGAACACGCCTTCGCCCCATTCCACGCTGTTGAGGTAGATCTCCAGGATGCGGCGCTTGTCGAGCAGGGCTTCCAGCACCAGCGTCAGCACGAACTCCTGGGCTTTGCGAAACACCGTGCGCTCACCCGACAGGAACAGGTTTTTCGCCAGCTGCTGGCTGATGGTGGAGCCGCCCACCAGCTTGGGCTCGACCTTGGGCTTGGCCGGTGCGGCGGCGGCCTTCGGCGGCGCGCGCTTCTGCTGCTGGGCCTGCAGCTGGGCGTTGCGTCGCTCGGCGGCGGCTTCGGCGCGCTGGTTCTTCTCCCAGGCCTGCTCCAGCGCGTCCCACTCGATGCCGCCATGTTCGATGAAGCCGGCGTCCTCGCTGGCGATCACCGCCCGCTTCAGGTTCGGCGAGATGCGCTCGGCGTCGACCCATTCCTGGGCCCAGGCCACCTGCTGCTTCTCGACCAGCAGGCGCCAGATCTCGCTGCGCTGGAAGGTGGTGGATTGCGGCGCGATCACCGCCATCAGCGCGATGCGCGCGACGAAGTAGAGCTGCAGCGAGGCGCCGCACAGCAGCGCCAGCAACAGCAGGCGCAACGCGTGGCCGCGCAGTGAACGGGTGGCCGGAGCGCTCACCATGCCGCCGATCGTGGATCAGGCCTTGCCCGCCAGACGCGCACGCAGCGCGGCCAGCACCGGCGGGGTGCTGGGCATCACGCCGCGCCACAGCGCGAAGGCCCCGGCGGCCTGCTCGACCAGCATGCCCAGGCCGTCGCGCCCGATGGCGCCGTGGGCCCGGGCCCAATCGAGAAAGGGCTGGGCCGCCGGCCCGTACATCAGGTCGACCGCCAGCGCGCCGGGTTTGAGCACCGCGGCCGACACCGGCACCGCGGCACCCGCCAGGCTGCTGGCGCTGCTGTTGATCACCAGGTCGAAGGCCTCGCCGGCATCGGCCAGGCCGGTGGCGGCCAGGGCCACGCCCTGCAGGCGGGCCGCCTCGGCATGGCGCTGCACCAGCAGTTGCGCCTTGGCGGGGGTGCGGTTGGCCACGGTGATGGCGGCGCAGCCGGCCTCGATCAGCGGGCCCAGCACGCCGGCCGCGGCGCCGCCGGCGCCGATCAGCAGCACCCGCTGGCCGGCCCGCGGCAGCCCGGCATGCTGCTGCAGATCACGCACCAGGCCCGTGCCGTCGGTGTTGTCGGCGTACCAGCCGTCGTCGTCGAAGCGCAGCACGTTGGCGGCCTGCGCCAGCACCGCGCGCGCGCTGGCGCGCCGCGCCAGCGGCAGCACCTGGAACTTGAACGGCACGGTGATGTTGCAGCCGCGTGCCGGCCCCAGGCCGGCCGCGGCATCGGCGCTGGCGATGAAGGCGCGCACCGTGGCCTCGAAACCATCCAGCGGGCATTCGATGCGGCCGTAGTCGATGTGCTCGCCGGTCTGCCGCGCGAATTCGGCGTGGATGAAGGGCGACTGGCTGTGGGCCACCGGGTGGCCCAGCACCGCATAACGGTCGGGCAGGCGGTCGAGCAAGCGGTCGGGCACGGGGGAGGTGGGTCTGGACGGCATGGCAGAGGGCAATTGGGGGGCGATTGTGCCGGCCGGGCGCGGGGCGCCCGCGGGATCGGGTC
Source organism: Aquabacterium sp. (assembly GCA_030654555.1). Taxonomy (GTDB): domain Bacteria; phylum Pseudomonadota; class Gammaproteobacteria; order Burkholderiales; family Burkholderiaceae_C; genus Pseudaquabacterium. The sequence continues at coordinate 2,769 of JAURXG010000090.1, read as the reverse complement.
AGGGCGACGCGGCGTTCACCGTCGCTGCCAGGCCCTCGTCGCGGGTGAAGCGGAAGCGCGAGGTCACGATGATCTGGTCGGCCTGGCCGCGCATCTCGGTGTTGAAGCGGCCGAAGGGCGACGCCGCGCGCACGATGGCCACGGCACGCCGGTCCAGCAGCGGGTTGCCCGATCCGGCCACCACCTCGGCGTCGAGCAGCCGGCCGGCGGCATCGACCGTGATGTTCATCGTCAGCTCGCCATACAGCTTCTTGCCCTGGTGCTGCGGGAAGTCGCGGGTGCCACGCTCCTCGATGCGGCGGCGCAGCCGGTCGTAGTACAGCGCGTACGCCGCCTCGCGCGTGGCCGGGCTCACGTAGCGCTTGCGCGGCTGCGCGTTGTCGTCGTTGATGCGCTTCTCGATCTCGGCCAGCAGCTTGAGCATCTGGCGCCGGCGCTCCTCCTGCTCGCGCTCGAGCGGCGTGCCGTTGTCGCGCTGCGGATCGGGCGGTGGCAGCAGCGCCATCTCGCGGCGGATCTGCGCCAGCAATTGCTGCTGCTGGTCCTGCAGCGCATCCACCCGCTTGCGCGCCTCGTCGCTGGCGTTGCCCATCTCGGCGCGCTCGGTGGCCGGCAGCGGCGAGGTGGCACGGCCCGTCTCCAGCTCGCCGCCGCCCGCCAACGCGGCCTGCGCCACGGCCTGGGCCTGCACCGGCGCTTCGGCCGAGCGCGCGTTGACCAGGATCACTTCCATCGGCGTGTCGCGGAACGCCCGGTCGAAGCCGGCCGGATCGATCCACCGGTAGGTGATCAGCGCCGCGTGCACCGACAGCGAGATCCCCAGCGCCCAGTGCAGCGTGCTGATGTGGCCAAGGACCGTGTGGCCAAAGCCCGTGCGGCCGATCGCGGCGCGGCGCATGCGGTGGCGGCGCTGGGCCATCGGCGATGGGGGCAGGCGCGCGCCTCGGATCAGGCGCCGGGGCCGGCCTCGCCGTCGGCGGCCGGTGGGACGTCGGCGGCCACGGCCTCGGCCTCGGGGGCGCCGTCGCCCAGGTCGATGGCCAGCGCCAGCGGGGCCGCGGCGGCGGCTTCGTCCTCGTCGGCAGACTCGTCGACGACGGCGGCGGCGGGCACGTCATCGAGCCGCGTGGCCAGGTTGGCGTGCAGGTCGAGCGTGAGCAGGTCCATGCCGGTGATGCGCACGCGCACATGGGCGCCGCGCGGCAGCGCCTCGCAGCCCAGCGCCTTGAACACCAGCGGCAGCGTGTCGGCGCGCACCAGGCCGTCTTTCAGCACCGCGGCGTCCAGCTCGGTCACCGCGTTCTGCTGCAGCCAGCGCAGCGTCCAGAAGCGCTCGATGTCGCGCTGGAAGTCGTTGTAGGCGGTGTAGGCCGCGTCGAACGACGAGATCACCGAGAACAGCATCGCGTCCTTGGGCTTGAACGGCGCCACCAGCGCGGCGCTGCGGCCGTGCCGGCTGGCGGCGATGATCTGCCACTGGTTGACCAGGTCGACGTAGCGCCGCAGCGGCGAGGTGGCCCAGGTGTACTGCGGCACGCCCATGCCGGCGTGCGGCGCGGGCTTGGTGCCCATGCGCACCTTGACGCCCGGCGCCATGCTGGCCTGGCTGCGGTAGATGCCGGGCACGCCGCACTCGGCGATGAAGCCGCCCCAGTGGCTGTTGGCCAGGATCATCGCCTCGCTGACGATCAGGTCCAGCGGCGCGCCGCGCTTGCGTTCGCTGATGCGCACGGCCTCGTCGCCCAGCGGCTCGCCGCCGGCGCCGTCCAGGCGGAAGTTGTAGTCGGGCCGGTTGAAGTTCTCGGGCTTGCCGCGCACCACCTCGCGCTGCGCCTTCAGGTGCCGCGCCAGGCGGAAGCTGAAGGCCAGCTCCTGCGCAAACGGGTATTCGGCCACCGCGTCGCCGGTCAGCGCGGCTTCGGTCACCACCTCGTCGAGCTGGTCGTGGCGCAGGTTCATCGCGATCGGCACGCGCTCGATGCGCGTCTCGGTCTTCTGCACCGCCAGCGTGGCCTCGTCGAGCGTGAAGTACACGCTGATCGCCGGGCAGTCGCGGCCCTCGGTCAGCGTGTAGGCCTGCACCACCTCGTCGGGCAGCATGGTCAGCTTCCAGCCCGGCATGTAGACGGTGGACATGCGCTCGCGCGCCACCTTGTCGATGGGCGAATCGGGCGCGATGGCCAGCGCCGGTGCGGCGATGTGCACGCCGAAGATCACCACGCCGCTGCCCAGCCCGGTGACCGACAGCGCATCGTCGATCTCGGTGGTCTGGGAGTCGTCGATCGAGAAGGCCTGCACCGGCGCCAGCGGCAGCTCGTCCTTGATGGCCGGCGCGGCCAGTGCCGGAAAGCCCGTGCCCTTGGCGAACTGGTCGAACAGGAAGCGCCGCCAGTGGAACTGGTAGGGGCTGTCGATCGCGCCGGCCGATTGCAGCAGGGCCAGCGGCGCACGCTGGGCGCGCTTGGCCGCCTCGACCACGGCCTTGTACTCGGGGCCGTTCTTGTCGGGCTTGAACAGGATGCGGAACAGCTGCTCGCGCACCGGCGGCGGGCAGCGGCCGGCGGCCAACTCGGCAGCCCAGTCCTCGATCATCGCGGCCTGCTGGGCCTTGCGCTCGATGGCCAGCAGCGCGGCCTTGACGATCTCTTCGGGCGCCTTCTTGAACTGGCCCTTGCCGGCGCGGCGAAAGTAGTGCGGTGCCTCGAACAGGCGGAACAGCATCGCCGCCTGCTGCTCGGGCCCGGCGCTGGCCGAGAAATAGTCGCGCGC
>JAURXG010000083.1 GCA_030654555.1 Aquabacterium sp. | reverse complement strand
AGGACCGAGTGCAGGTGTTCGCCGGCGTGGGCTACACCAGCTTCCTGATCCCCGGCCTGGTGATGATGAGCGTGCTGCAAAACGCCTTCGCCAACAGCTCGTCCAGCCTGGTGCAGAGCAAGGTCACCGGCAACCTGGTGTTCCTGCTGGTTTCGCCGCTGTCGCACTGGGCCTGGTTCGTCGGCTACGTGGGCGCCAGCGTGGTGCGCGGGCTGGTGGTGGGCTGCGGCGTGTTTCTCGTCACCGTGTGGTTCGCGCCGCCGGCGTTTGCGCAGCCGGTCTGGATCCTGGTGTTTGCCGCGCTGGGCGCCGGCATGCTGGGCGCGCTGGGCCTGATCGCCGGGCTGTGGGCCGACAAGTTCGACCAGATGGCGGCGTTCCAGAACTTCATCATCATGCCGATGACGTTTCTCTCCGGCGTCTTCTACTCGGTGCATTCGCTGCCCCCGTTCTGGCTGGCCGCCAGCCACCTGAACCCGTTCTTCTACATGATCGACGGCTTCCGGCACGGCTTCTTCGGCGTCAGCGATGTCTCGCCCTGGATCAGCCTGGGTGTGGTGGGCACGGCCTTCATGGTGGTGTCGGCGATCGCGCTGCGCTTGCTGAAGTCCGGCTACAAGATCCGGCCGTGAATCCCCTGCCGCGGCGACGCGGCAGGGGCGTCTGAGATAATCCTTTCATGCCCGATCCCACTGCCGACGACGTGCGCGGCTTCATCGCCGCCGGCCTGCCTTGCGACCACCTCGAAGTCGAAGGTGATGGCCGCCATTTCTTCGCCACCATCGTCTCGGCCGACTTCGAAGGCCTGGCCCGGGTGCGCCGCCATCAGCGGGTTTACACCGCCCTGGGCGATAGAATGCGCGAGCAGATCCACGCGCTGTCGATGAAGACGCTGACCCCCGCCGAGTGGGCCGCCCAAGCCGGTGCGGCGTCCGCGGCACCGCACCACCCCCACCACTGACACCCCCGCGGCAGCGCGCTGCGGGTGGCCGTTACGGCGCCCGTCCCAGCGCCCGGCCGCCTGTCCAGCGTGCGGCTGCCCTCTCGCAGAAACGCAGGCTAGCCTCATGGACAAACTCCTCATCCGCGGCGGGCGCCGCCTGAATGGCACGGTGCCGATCGCCGGCGCCAAGAACGCGGCACTGCCCGAGCTGTGCGCCGCACTGCTGGTCGACGGCATCACCAGCTTGCACAACGTGCCGCAGCTGCAGGACGTGGCCACCATGCTCAAGCTGCTGCGCCACATGGGCGTGGTGGCCCAGCGGTCGGCCGAGCAGCCCGACGTGGTGACGCTGGACGCGCGCCACATCCCCTTGCCCGAGGCGCCCTACGAGCTGGTCAAGACCATGCGCGCCTCGATCCTGGCGCTGGGGCCGCTGCTGGCGCGCTTCGGCCAGGCGCGGGTGTCGCTGCCCGGTGGCTGCGCGATCGGCTCGCGGCCGGTCGACCAGCACATCAAGGGCCTGCAGGCGATGGGTGCGCAGATCACCGTCGAGC
>JAURXG010000081.1 GCA_030654555.1 Aquabacterium sp. | reverse complement strand
GCCGCTGCCAGGCCTTCACCACCGACGCGTCGGGCCTGGCCTCGATCCGCAACAAGGAAGCCAAGAACCCGGCCGAGCACCTGATCCTGCCCGAGCTGATCTCCAAGGAGCCGCTCGGCCCGTCGGTGCGCCGCGGTGACGACGAGTTCTTCGCCATCGCCAAGTGGGTGGTCTTCGCGCTGATCGAGGCCGAGGAGTACGGCGTCACCCAGGCCAATGTCGACGCGCTCAAGACCAAGACCGACGACCCGGCGATCGGCCGCATCCTGGGCGGCACCGAGGACACCGGCAAGCTGCTGGGCCTGGACAAGGCCTGGGCTGCCAACGCCATCAAGGCGGTGGGCAACTACGGCGAGATCTTCGAGCGCAATGTCGGCCCGAAGAGCCCGCTGGCGCTGCCGCGGGGCAACAACAACCTGTGGAACAAGGGCGGCTTCATGTACGCCCCGCCGGTGCGTTAATCCGAGCCTGCCTGCGGCGCGGGCCGATCTTGTGCCTGCGCCGCTCGCCGTACGGGTGTACGGCTGCGCTACCCGACGCCACCTCCGCCCGCCCACGACGGCCTCTTCAAGAGGTCCGTCCTGGCGGCTGAGGGTTGCGGATCCCAGTGCATGTGAAGGAACTGCCCATGACGGCCCAAGCCGCCCCACCCAAGAAACGCGACTGGTCGCTGCGCAGCCGTGCGGTGCGCGGGCTGATCTACCAGGCGCTGGCGCTGGGCCTGATCGGCCTGGGCGTCTGGTTCCTGGCGCACAACACCATGGAAAACATGCGTGTGCGCGGCATCCAGAGCGGCTTCGACTTCCTCACCGGGCCGGCCGGCTTCGACATCGGCGAGCTGATGATCCCCTACGAGTCGGTCGACCCGTACTGGAAGGCCTTCCTGGTGGGCGTGCTCAACACGCTGCGCGTGGCCATCGTCGGCATCGTGCTGACCACACTGCTGGGCACGATGGTGGGCGTGGGCCGGTTCTCCAACAACGCCATCGTGCGCGGACTCTGCTACGGCTACGTCGAGCTGTTCCGCAACGTGCCGGTGCTGCTGCAACTGCTGGTCTGGTACCTGGTGCTCACCGAATGGCTGCCCGACCCCGGCGAGCCGCTGTCGCTGGGCGGCTTGATCTTCCTCAGCAAGGGCGGTCTGTCGTACCCGGTGCCGGTGTGGCAGGCCGGGCAGGGGTTGGCGGCGATCGGCGCGCTGGGCGGGGCGGTGCTGGCCTGGGCCTGGGCGCGCAGCGCGCGGCGCCGTTTCGAGCAGACGGGGTTGCCCCGGCCGGTGTTCCTGCCCGCCGTGGGCCTGGTGATCGCCGGCGCGGCGGTGGGCTGGGTGCTGGGCGGCGCACCGAGCGAATGGAACCTCCCCAAGTCGGGCGAGGTGTCGGTCGATGGCGGCAGCTCGTTCACGCCGGAGTTCATCTCGGTGCTGCTGGGCCTGGTGTTCTACACCGCGTCGTTCGTGGCCGAAGTGGTGCGCGCAGGCATCGCTTCGGTGCCTCGTGGCCAAAGCGAGGCGGCCAGTGCGCTGGGCCTGGCCAAGGGCCAGCAGATGCGGCTGGTGGTGCTGCCGCAGGCGCTGCGCGTGATCATCCCGCCGATGACCAACCAGTACCTCAACCTGACCAAGAACTCGTCGCTGGCGGTGGCCATCGGCTACCCCGACGTGGTGTCGATCTCCAACACCGCGATCAACCAGACCGGCCGGGCGGTGGAGTGCATCGCGATCATCATGGCCGTCTACCTGACCACCTCGCTGGCCACCTCGGGCCTGATGAATTGGTACAACACCCGCTCGGCGATCAAGGAACGATGAGATGAGCGCTTCCTTCAACCCGATCGATGCGCGCCCCGCGCCTGTGCGTACCGAGGGCCTTGTGCCCTGGGTGCGCCGCAACCTGTTCGGCAACCTGCCCAGTTCACTGGCCACGCTGGTGATGCTGGCGCTGGCGGTGTGGCTGCTGCCCAAGCTCATCGGCTGGGCCGTGCTCAAGGCCGTGGTGGTGGCCAACGCCGACCAGTGCCAGGCCGCGCGCGGCGTGGGCGCCTGCTGGGGCGTGATCACAGAGAAATACCGGCTGATCATCTTCGGCCGCTATCCCTTCGATCAGCAATGGCGGCCCGAGATCGCCACCATCGCGCTGGTGGCGCTGCTGGTGGTCAGCTGCGTGCGCACCTTCTGGCGGCCTTGGCTGGTGTTGCTGTGGGTGGTCGTGCTGGCGCTGTTCTTCGCGCTGATGAAGGGCGGCGTGATGGGCCTCAGCCCGGTGGAGACCGACCGCTGGGGCGGCCTGCCGCTGACCATCATGCTGGCCACGCTGTCGATCGTGTTCGCGTTTCCGCTGTCGGTGATGGTGGCGCTGGGGCGGCGCAGCAAGATGCCGGCAATCAAGACGATCTGCGTGATCTATGTCGAGCTGATCCGCGGCGTACCCTTGATCAGCGTGCTGTTCATGGCCAGCTTCATGTTTCCGCTGTTCATGCCACCGGGCACCAGCATCGACGTGCTGCTGCGCGTGCTGGTGGGCATCACGCTGTTCGCCGCGGCCTACATGGCCGAGATCGTGCGCGGCGGCCTGCAGGCCATCCCCAAGGGCCAGCAGGAAGCCGCCGACACGCTGGGGCTGAGCTACTGGCAGGCGCAGCGCAAGATCATCCTGCCGCAGGCCCTGGCGCTGGTGGTGCCGGGCATCATGAACAACTTCATCTCGATCTTCAAGGACACCTCGCTGGTGACCATCGTCAGCCTCTACGAGCTGACCGGCGCGATGGGCCTGGCGCTCAACTCCGACAGCGACTGGCGGCCGTTCAAGATCGAGGCCTACCTGTTCATCGCGGCGATCTACTTCGCCTTCTGCTTCTCGATGTCGCGCTACAGCCTGTGGATCGAGAAGCGGCTGTCGCTGAGCAAGAACCGTTGAAGGCAAACTCCAAATGACCGAACCCATCATCACCTTCGACAAGGTCAACAAGTGGTATGGCAACAACTTCCACGTGTTGCGCGACATCGACCTTTCCGTGGCCAAGGGCGAGCGCATCGTCATCTGCGGCCCGTCGGGCTCGGGCAAGAGCACGCTGATCCGCTGCATCAACCGGCTGGAGGAGCACCAGCAGGGCACGCTCAAGGTCGACGGCGTCGAGCTGACCGACGACGTCAAGGCCATCGAGGCGATCCGCAAGCAGGTGGGCATGGTGTTCCAGCAGTTCAACCTGTTCCCGCACCTCACGGTGCTGGAGAACCTGACGCTGGCGCCGATGTGGGTGGGCAAGATGCCCAAGAAGGACGCCGAGGAGCGTGCGATGCAGCAGCTCAAGCGCGTGCGCATCGCCGAGCAGGCGGGCAAGTACCCGCTGCAGCTGTCGGGCGGTCAGCAGCAGCGCGTGGCCATCGCCCGCGCGCTGTGCCTCACGCCCAAGATCATGCTGTTCGACGAGCCCACCTCGGCGCTGGACCCCGAGATGATTAAGGAGGTGCTCGACGTGATGATCGAGCTGGCCGAAGGCGGCATCACGATGCTGTGCGTCACCCACGAGATGGGCTTCGCCAAGGCGGTGGCCAACCGGGTGATCTTCATGGACCAGGGCCAGATCGTCGAGCAGAACAACCCGCACGACTTCTTCGACCATCCGCAGAGCGACCGCACCAAGGACTTCCTGTCCAAGATCCTGGGGCATTGAGCCCCCGAGGTGCCTGCCGCGCTCAGCCTGGCTGCTTGAGAAAGTCCCAGAGCGCCTGCGCTGCCGGCTTGACGTGGCGGGCCACTTCGGGACGCTCGCGGTAGAGGCGCACCTCCATCGTCAGCTCGCCCACGCCGGGCGGCGCGGCGGCAACCAGCCGGCGGCTCTTCAGCTCCTGCCGCACCGAGCTGGCCGGCAGGAAGGCCAGGCCGTGGCCCTCCAGCGCCATCGCCTTCAGGCCCTCGGCCATGTCGGTCTCGTAGGTGGTCTCCAAGGCGGGCGCCACCGGCATCTGCCGGATGATCTGCTCGACCATGTGGCCCATGTAGGCCCCCGAGGCATAGGCCAGCAGCGGCACCGGCGCACCGCCCGCACCCAGGCGGAACAGCGGCTGCCCTTCCGCGTCGGCCTTGGCATAGGCCGCCAGCGTCTCGTGCCCGAGCGACAGCATCTCGTAGCGGTCGGGGCTCAGTTGCAGCGGCTGCGAGGCATGGTGGTAAGCGATCAGCAGGTCGCAGCCGCCTTCGGTGAGGCGCAGCACCGCGTCATGCACATTGAGCGCGATCAAGCGGGTCTTGACATGACCGAAGCGCCCACGCTGCTCCAGCTCCATCAGCCAGTGCGGAAAGAAGGTGAAGGCCAGCGTGTGCGGGATGGCGAACTCGATCACGTCCTGCCCGCTGGCGCGGTGCGATCGCATCAGGTTGCGTGCCGCTTGCAGCGCCACCAGGATCTCCAGCGCCTGCGCATGCAGCGTCTCGCCGGCCGACGTGAGCCGGGTGGGGTAGTTCGAGCGGTCGACCAGATCGACGCCGGCCCAGGCTTCCAGCGCCTGGATGCGGCGCGAGAACGCCGGCTGGGTGACATGCCGCAACTGCGCCGATCGGGAGAAGCTGCGCGTCTCGGCCAGGCTGACGAAGTCTTCGAGCCACTTGGTTTCCACCGCGGCAGTGTAATAGTCGGTTTCGACCCACCATTCAAGGGGCGGCCGCCCCCTAACCCCCCTGAACGCAGGGGTTGGTGCCGCACCGAGGCCGAGACCTGTTCGCTACAGTCGACTTCACATTGAACCGCTCACCCCCTCATGCACTCCTGGTGAGCACTCTCAACGATTCAGCAGGAAACAAGATGTCTACAACTATTCGCAAGATTGCACTGGCCGTCGCATCCGCAGCCATGTCGTTGGGTGTGCAGGCGACCCCGACCACGGTGAACTTCGATACGCTATGGGGCGATCCGCTGCCGGCATCACCGGCACCGATCAAGTTGACCACCCTCTCGGGACTGCAATTCTCGGGCGCGACCGCCTACCGCGGCAGCATGGCGGACAGCCAGGACGGGACGGAACCAGCCCTGCCCACGGGTGGCATGGTGATGAATCGGGCCGCTGACCCGACCGCCAACAATGGCACGCCTGGCGAAGTCACCGATCTGAGCATCAGCCTGATCGATCCGAACGCCTACTTCACCTCGTTGATTTTCGACTACGCCATTTCCGGCGTCACGAGCTTCATTCTGTGGTCCGGCACCAGCGCGACGGCCCCTGTCATCCTCACGGGCGGCGGCAGCCAAATGCCGTGGAACACGGACGCAGACCTGAGCAATCTGCTGACCGGACAGCGCGTGAATCGCATTGAGTTCGACAGCAACTCGCCGAACCTGCTGGCCGTGGACAACCTGCGCTTCGACACCGGCACCACGGACGTTGGCGGCAACGTCCCCGAGCCCGCCAGCTACGCCCTGGTGGCGCTGGCCCTGCTGGCCGCCGGTGGCGCGTCGCGCCGTCGCAAGGCCTGAACCGCAGGCGCACCCTGCGCCGTGCAAGCTGCCCGCCCGATGGCGGGCTTTTTTTCGCCTGGTCGCCCCAGCCCCGCCGCGATCAGCCCGCCCGCACTGCGGCAGCGTCTGCGCCCTCGCCGGTCTCGTCGCCCGATTGCTGCAGTCGCCACATCTCGGCATAACGCCCGCCCGCCGCCAGCAGGTCGGCATGCGATCCGCGTTCGGCCACCTGGCCGTCGGCCAGCACCACGATCTCGTGCGCATCGGCCACGGTCGACAGGCGGTGGGCGATCACCAGCGCGGTCTTGCCCTGCGCGGCGCTCTTCAGCTCGGCCTGGATTGCCCGCTCGTTGGCGGAGTCGAGCGCCGAGGTGGCCTCGTCGAAGATCAGCACCGGCGGGTTCTTCAGCAGCGTGCGGGCGATCGCCACCCGCTGCTTCTCGCCGCCCGACAGCTTCAGGCCGCGCTCGCCCACCATCGTGGCGTAGCCCTTGGGCGTGCTGGCGATGAAGTCGTGGATGTGCGCGGCGCGGGCCGCGTCCTCGATCTCGGCCGGGCTGGCCCCCGTGCGGCCGTAGCCGATGTTGTAGCCCACGGTGTCGTTGAACAGCACCGTGTCCTGCGGCACGATGCCGATGGCCCGGCGCAGGCTGGTCTGCTGCACCTGCCGGATGTCCTGGCCGTCGATGGTGATGCGCCCGCCGCTGACGTCGTAGAAGCGGTAGAGCAGCCGCGCCAGCGTGCTCTTGCCTGCGCCCGAGGCGCCCACCACCGCCACCGTCTTGCCCGCCGGGATCTCGAAGCTGATGCCGTGCAGGATGGGGCGCGCCGGGTCGTAGGCGAAGCTCACGTTCTCGAAGCGCACCACGCCCTGCCCCACCACCAGCTCGGGCGCGCCGGGCGCATCGGCCACCTCGCGCTCGCGCTCGAGCAGGCCGAACATCTTGTCCAGGTCGGTCAGGCTCTGCTTGACCTCGCGGTACAGCACGCCCAGGAAGTTCAGCGGGATGTAGAGCTGGATCATGAAGGCGTTGACCATCACGAAATCGCCCAGCGTCAAACGCCCGTCGACCACGCCCTGCGTGGCGCGCCACAACATCGCCACCAGGCTCAGCGCGATGATCAGCTGCTGGCCGGTGTTGAGCATCGACAGCGTGGTCTGGCTCTTGACCTGCGCGCGCCGGTAGGCCTCCAGCCCGTCGTCGTAGCGGCCGGCCTCGAAGGCCTCGTTGTTGAAGTACTTGACCGTCTCGTAGTTCAGCAGCGCATCGATGGCGCGGCTGTGGGCCTTGGAATCCGCCTCGTTCATCTCGCGGCGGAAGCGGCTGCGCCACTCGGTCACCGTCACGGTGAAGGTGATGTAGACCGCCAGCGCCGACAGCGTGATCCAGACGTAGCCCATGTCGAAGCGCCAGCCCAGGATAGTGAGCACCAGCACCACCTCCACCAGCGTGGGCACGATGGAGTAGAGCGAGTACGACACCAGCGACTGCAGCGCGCGCGTGCCGCGCTCGATGTCGCGCGACATGCCGCCGGTCTGGCGTTCGAGGTGGAAGCGCAGGCTCAGCGCATGCAGGTGGCTGAACACTTCCAGCGCGATCTGCTTGCTGGCGCCGAACGAGACCTTGGCGAACACCAGCTCGCGCAGCTCGGTGAACAGGCTGGTCGACAAGCGCAGGCCGGCGTAGGCGAGCAGCAGGCCCACCGGCACCACCAGCATCGCGCGCGGATCGCCGGGCTTGAGGTCCAGCGTGTCGACCAGATGCTTGAGCAGCACCGGCACGCTGACATTGGCCAGCTTGGCCGCCAGCAGGAAGCCCAGCGCCAGGCCCACGCGCCAGCGGTACTGCCACAGGTAGGGCATCAGCTTGCCCAGGGTCTGCCAGTCCGATCGCGGCGCGCCGGGGGTGGCGGGGTTGGGCAGGGTCAGGCTGGGGGCGGAGTGGCGCATGGGCAGGGGCGGGACAGGCTAAGGGTCGCAGGCGACGGCGCAGGCCAGGCCGGCCCGCGGGAGAGAATGGCCCGCCCGCAACCCGCGTGACAGGTGATGCCGATGAGCGACGAGACAAGCCCCCACCCCCGGCAGCCGCTGAGCGGCCCCACCAGTTTGCCTGATGGCAGCGAGCTGGTGCTGCGGGTGATGCCGCTGCCGGCCGACGTCAACGGCAACGGCGACATCTTCGGTGGCTGGCTGATGGCCCAGGTCGACCTGGCCGGGGCGGTGCTGCCCTCGCGCATCGCCAAGGGCCGCATCGCCACCGTGGCGGTGAACCAGTTCATCTTCAAGCAGCCGGTGTCGGTGGGGGATCTGGTGAGCTTCTACGCCCGCATCGCGCGCATCGGCAACACCTCGATCACCGTGCATGTGGAGGTGTTCGCCGAGCGCAACCCGGCCAACCTGCAGACGGTCAAGGTGACCGAGGCCAACCTCACCTACGTGGCCATCGACAGCCAGGGCAAGCCGCGGCAGATCCCCAAGGACTGAGCCACGGCGCGGCGGGCCGGCGCGCCGTCAGAGCCGCGGCCACACCGCCGTGGCGATGTGCTCGGCCAAGGCATCGCCCCACAGCCGGTACAGCGGCGCGCCGGGGTGGAAGCCGTCGCGGGCCAGCAGCGTGGCATCGTCGAGCGGCAGGTCGAACGGCAAGTGGCTGACGCCCGGCTGCAGCGCCGCCCAGTGCGCCAGTGCCGCCTCGTGCGCCGCGGCATCGCGGCCGGCCAGCCAGCGCAGCGGCTGCGGCAGGCCGGCAAAGCGCTGCATCGGCGGCACCGGCGTCATCACCGCATGGCGGATGCCGGCCTGCTGGCGCAGCGCCTGCAGCAGCTGGGCGCGCGCGGCCAGCGCCTGGGCGGGCCGCACCTGGTCGACCACGTCGTTGACGCCGGTGACGATCACCGCCACGTCGGCCGGCCGGGCATCGGCCAGCAAGGTGTGCGCCTGGGCGCTGGTGATGCCCGACCGCGCACACAGCTGCCAGCGCACGCGCAGGCCCAGCCGCTGCGCCAGCGCGCGGCTGAGCCGGCCGGCCAGGGCGTCGTCCTGCGCCTCGACACCCACGCCGGCGGCCGACGAATCGCCCACGATCAGCAGCCCCAGCACGCCGGCGCCGCGCCCCACCAGGCCTTGCCGCGGGCCATCGGCCTCGGGCAGCCTGGGCATCGTGCGGCGGGTGTGCAGGGCCTGCACCAGCAGCAGCGGGCCCAGCGCCAGCTTGAGCGCCAGCGACATCGCGGCGGCGGGCGGGTGATCGTTCAGAACTGGCTGAAGTCGGGCTGGCGCTTCTGGAAGAAGGCCTGGAAGGCCTCCATCGCCTCGGGGCTGCGCAGCCGGGTGGCGAACAGCGCCCCCTCGGCGGCCATCACCTCGCGGATGCGGGACTGGTTGGGCGCGCGCATCAACCGCTTGGTCTCGCGCACGGCGCTGGGCGGCAGCGCGTTGAAGCGCTCGGCCATGCGCCGTGCGTGGTTGACCACCTCGTTGGCCGGCAGCACCGCGTTGGCGATGCCGCAGTCGACCGCGTCGCTGCCGCTGAAGGGCTCGCCCAGCATCAGCTTCTCGGCCGCCTTGACATGCCCCATCAGCGCCGGCAGCAGCAGGCTGCTGGCGTACTCGGGCACCAGGCCCAGGCTGACGAAGGGCATGGCCAGTCGGGCCTCGTCGCTGACGTAGACCAGGTCGCAGTGCAGCAGCATCGTGGTGCCGATGCCGATCGCCGCACCGGTGACGGCGGCGATCACCGGCTTCTCGCAATCCAGCAGCGCGCCCATGAAGCGGGCCACCGGCGGCTGATCGCCTGCCCCTGCACCACCCGGCGGGCGCTGCATGAAGTCCTCGATGTCGTTGCCCGAGGTGAAGATGCCCGGCTGCCCGGTGATCAGCACCGCGCGCACGCTGTTGTCGGCGTTGGCGGCGATCAGCGCCTCGGCCATCGCGGTGTACATCGCCTGGGTCAGCGCGTTCTTCTTCTCGGGGCGGGCGATCTCGATCGTCAGCACATGGTTCAGCGTGGCGGTGCGGATGGTCATGCGGGTGTCTCCTGTTGGCGGCGGCGCACGGTATCAGACGCGCTCGAAGATGCCGGCCGCGCCCTGGCCGGTGCCCACGCACATCGTCACCATGCCGTACTTCAGGTTGTGGCGGCGCAGCGCATGCACCACGGTGGCCGCGCGGATGGCGCCGGTGGCGCCCAGCGGGTGGCCCAGCGCGATCGCGCCGCCCATCGGGTTGACCACCGCCGGGTTCAGCCCCACGGTGTTGATCACCGCCAGCGACTGCGCGGCAAACGCCTCGTTCAGCTCGATCCAGCCCATGTCGGCCAGCGTGAGGCCGGCGTTCTTCAGCGCCGCCGGGATGGCCTCGATCGGGCCGATGCCCATGATCTCGGGCGGCACGCCGCGCGAGGCAAAGCTGACGAAGCGCGCCAGCGGCGTCAGGCCGAACTGCTTGACCGCCTTCTCGCTGGCCAGGATCAGCGCACCGGCGCCGTCGCTGGTCTGCGAGCTGTTGCCCGCCGTCACGCTGCCCTTGGCGGCGAACACCGTGCGCAGCTTGGCCAGCGCTTCGAGCGTGGTCTCGGCGCGCGGGCCTTCGTCCAGGCTGACGCTGCGGGTCTTGACGTGAATCTCGCCGTTGCTCAGCACGGGCTGGCGGTCGAGCACCTCCACCGGCGTGATCTCGTCGCCGAACTCACCGGCCTGCTGCGCCTTCAAGGCCTTCAGGTGCGACTGCAGCGCAAACTC
>JAURXG010000080.1 GCA_030654555.1 Aquabacterium sp. | reverse complement strand
CGCCAGGATCGACTGGCTGCGCAGCAGCGCGTAGCACTCGCCGGTCATGTGGGTGCTGAAGTGGCGGATGCGCCCGGCCTGCACCTGCACCCACTTGCTGTGCGTGCCGGGCAGCACCAGCGTGGCGTCCTGCAGGCCCAGCGCCTGCAGGGCGCCGAAGACCTGGGTCTCCTCGCCGCGCATCACGTCGGGCAGGCCATCGGCCTCGCAACACAGCCCGGGCACGATGGCCACGCGGCCCGGCTGCACCCAGTGCAAGTGCGCCGCCACGTCGGCCAGGCCCGCCGGACTGGCGCAGTACGGTGCCTCGGCCCAGCCCTGGCGGCTGCCCACCATGCCGGCCATCAGGCAGACCAGGCCCGGGTGGGCGGCCGACCAGGCGCCGAACTCGGCCTCGAAGGCCGCGGCCCAGCCGCCGGGCGGCACGCTCAACAGCCCGCGCGGCGCCGCGTGCTGGGCCAGCACCGCGCCGTCGGCAGCCAGCAGCGCGCCGCGCAACGCCGTGGTGCCCCAGTCGACCGCGATCAATGCCGGGATCTGCAAGCCGCGCTCACCAAGCGGACGCCGTGGATCCGGCTCTGCCGGGCCACTGGCGGCGCCCCCCTGGGGGGGAGCGCCGAAGGCGCTTCGGGGGGGGGGTCAATGGTTATCTTTGGGCACCGCCGCGCCACGCTGGCCGACCAGGAAGTCGAGGTCGGCGCCCTGATCGGCCTGCAGCACATGGTCGATGTAGAGCGTCCAGTAGCCGCTGGCCATGGCCGGCTCGGGCGCTACCCAGGCGGCCAGGCGGCGCGCCAGTTCGGCGTCGTCCACATGCAGGTGCAGACTGCGCGCGGCCACGTCCAGCGTGATCAGGTCGCCGTCCTGCACCACCGCCAGCGGGCCGCCGGCGGCGGCCTCGGGCGCGGTGTGCAGCACCACGGTGCCGTAGGCGGTGCCGCTCATGCGCGCGTCGCTGATGCGCACCATGTCGGTGATGCCCTTGCGCAGCACCTTGGGCGGCAGCGGCATGTTGCCCACCTCGGCCATGCCGGGGTAGCCCTTGGGGCCGCAGTTCTTCAGCACCATGATGCAGGTCTCGTCGATGTCCAGCGCCTCGTCGTCGATGCGGGCATGAAAATCGTGGCTGTCGGTGAACACCACCGCGCGGCCGGTGTGCTTCATCAGCGCCGGGGTGGCCGCGCTGGGCTTGATCACCGCGCCGCGTGGCGCCAGGTTGCCGCGCAGGATGGCGATGCCGGCCTTTTCCTTGAACGGCTGGTCCAGCGGCTTGATGACGTCGGCGTTGTAGTTCACCGCCTCGGCAAAGTTCTCGCGCACGGTCTTGCCGCTGGCGGTGACGATGTCGCAGTGCAGGTGCTGGGCGATCTCCTTCATCACCACCGGCAGGCCACCGGCGTAGCAGAAGTCTTCCATCAGGTACTGGCCGCTGGGCTGCAGGTTGACCAGGCAGGGCAGCTCGCTGGCCAGGCGGTCGAAGTCGTCGATGCTGAGCTTGACGCCCAGCCGGCCGGCGATGGCGATCAGGTGGATCACCGCATTGGTGCTGCCGCCGATCGCCGCCAGCGTCTTGATCGCGTTCTCGAAGGCCTCGCGCGTCAGCACCTGGCTGATGGTCTGGTCGTCGTGCACCATCTGCACGATGCGCCGGCCGGCGTTGCGCGCCAGCACGTTGCGGCGGCCGTCCACCGCCGGGTAGGCGGCGTTGCCGGGCAGGCCGATGCCGAGTGCTTCCACCATCGAGGCCATCGTGCTGGCCGTGCCCATCGACATGCAGTGGCCGTGGCTGCGGTGCATGCAGCTCTCGGCCTCGAAGAAGTCGGCCAGCTTGAGCGTGCCGGCGCGCAC
>JAURXG010000075.1 GCA_030654555.1 Aquabacterium sp. | reverse complement strand
TGTGGAACACGCCGGCGGCCTGCGGCGCGGTGTCGCCGACGTGGACGGTCCAGGCGCGCACTTCCTTGACCCCGGCGGTGAAGTAGGTCTGCAGCCCCAGCAGCTTGAAGGCGGCGCGGATCAGCCGCTTCAGCCCCGGCTCGTCCTGGCCCATCTCGTGCAGGAACAGCGCGCGGTCCTCGTCGTCCATCTCGGACAGCTCGGCCTCGGTCTTGGCGCAGATCGCCACCACCGGCGCGTTCTGCTTGGCCGCGTACTCGCGCAGCCGGTCGAGGTAAGGGTTGTTCTCGAAACCGGTCTCCGACACGTTGCCGACGAACATCGCCGGCTTGGCGGTGATCAGGCACAGCGGCTTCAGGATCACCAGCTCCTCCTTCGAGAAATCGATGCCGCGCACCGGCTGCGCCTGGTCCAGCGCGGCCTGGCACTTCTCGAGCACCTTCACCAGCGCGGCGGCTTCCTTGTCGTTGCCCGAGCGCGCGGCCTTGACGTAGCGGTGCAGGCTCTTCTCCACCGTGGACAGGTCGGCCAGGCACAGCTCGGTCTGGATCACCTCGATGTCGTTGATCGGGTCGACGCGGCCGGCGACGTGGATCACGTTGTCGTCCTCGAAGCAGCGCACCACGTTGACGATGGCGTCGGTCTCGCGGATGTGGCTGAGGAACTGGTTGCCCAGGCCTTCGCCCTTGCTGGCACCGGCCACCAGGCCGGCGATGTCGACGAACTCGACGATGGCCGGCACGGTGCGCTCGGGCTGGACGATCGCGGCCAGCGCGTCCATGCGCGGATCAGGCAGCTCGACCACGCCGACGTTGGGCTCGATGGTGCAGAACGGGTAGTTCTCGGCGGCGATGCCGGCCTTGGTCAGCGCGTTGAAGAGGGTGGACTTGCCGACGTTGGGCAGGCCCACGATGCCGCATTTGAGGCTCATGGAAGGGGCTTTCGAGGGGGCGTGTGCTGGGGGCGTTCGCCGGGGGGGTGCCGAGGCAGGGTGCCGGTGCCGGCAGCCGCAGAACCGGGTATTTTATTCGGCCGATCGGCGCCGGCGCCGGGTTTCTACAATGCCCGGCATGTCGAACCTCGAAGTCTGCATCCGTGGCCATGGCGCCGTTGGCCTCACGTTGGCGCTGGCGCTGGCCCGGCAGGGGCTGCGGGTCGGCGTGGTCGGTGCGGCGCCCGCGCCCGGCCAGGCCGCGGCGCCCGATGTGCGCGCCTATGCGCTGAACGCCGCCTCGCGCCGCCTGCTGGGCGAGCTGCGGGTGTGGGATGCGCTGCCCGCCGACGCGGTGACGCCGGTCGACGAGATGCGCATCGAGGGCGACGCCCCCGGTGGCGCGATCCAGTTCTCGGCCTGGCAGCAGGGCTGCGAGGCGCTGGCCTGGATCGTCGACGCCGCCGAACTGGAGGCCGCGCTGCGCACCGCGGCGCGCTTCGCGCCACACCTCACCATGCTGGCCGACGACGCGACCGCGGGCCTGAGCGATGCCCCGCTGACGGTGCTGGCCGAAGGCAAGGCCTCGGCCAGCCGCGCCGCGCTGGGCGTGAAGTTCGAGCGCCAGGCCTACGGCCACACCGCCATCGCCGCCCGGCTGGTGGCCGATGCGCCGCATGGGGGCGTGGCGCGGCAGTGGTTCCGCTCGCCCGACGTGCTGGGTTTGCTGCCTTTCGACGCGCCGCAGCCGGCATCGTCCTACGCGATCGTGTGGTCGGTGCCGGATGCGCGCGCCGACGAGCTCATGGCCCTGGGCGACACCGCCTTCACCGATGCGCTGATGCACGCCACGGGTGGGGCGGTCGGCACGCTGCGGCTGGCCAGCGAGCGCGCGGCCTGGCC
>JAURXG010000071.1 GCA_030654555.1 Aquabacterium sp. | reverse complement strand
GCCCAACTCACCACGCTGCGACGGCAGCTGCAAACCGGTTCCCCGGGGGCGGCCACGTTGGCCTGACCCCTTTCCCATGGTCCCAGCCGGGGCCGCGCTCCACCCTCCCCTCCACCACCCAAGGACTCCCACCATGGCACTCGACAAAGTTCTCTACACCGCCACCGCCACCGCCACCGGCGGGCGCACCGGCACCGCCCAATCGTCGGACGGCGCGCTGAAGGTCGACCTGTCGACCCCGCGCGAGCTGGGCGGCGCCGGCGGCACCGGCACCAACCCCGAACAGATGTTCGCCGCCGGTTACTCGGCCTGCTTCATCGGAGCGATGAAGGCGGTGGGCGCGGGCATGAAGATCAAGGTGCCCGACGACGTCAGCATCACCTCGCAGGTCGGCATCGGCCCGATCCCCGGCGGCTTCGGGATCCAGGTGGCGATGGCCATCACCCTGCCCGGCTTCGAGCGCGCCGCCGCCGAGGCGCTGGTGGCCGCCGCGCACAAGGTCTGCCCGTACAGCAACGCCACGCGCGGCAACATCGACGTCACGCTGACGGTCGTCTGATCGGCGCCGGCACAGGCACTGGCGCGCGCCGCGGCGCTCAGTTCGCGCCGCGCGGCGACGGCAGCAGCTGCAGCAGCAGTTCCACCCGGGCCTGCCACGGCGACATCGCCGCGGCGGGCCCGACCTCGGGGCCCACCAGCACCCCCGCGGCACAGCGTGTGGTGCGCCACACCGGGATGCCGGCGGCTGCGGCCTCATCCAGTGCCTCGGCCAGGGCTTGGTGCAGCGTGCCGTTGCCGGTGGCCGCCACCACCAGGCCGTTGACGCCAGCCGCCACCAGCGCGCGCACGCCGTCGCCGCGGGCACCGGCATGGCTGGTGACGATCTCCACCCACGGCCAGTCCGCCACGTCGCCGGCCAGTCGGTCCAGGCCCAGTGGCGCGCCCGCCGGCCAATCGGCAAAGCGGCGCAGCGCCCCTTCTTCGACCACGCCCAGCGGCCCGGCGTCGCCCGAATCGAAGGCGTCGGCCCGGTAGGTGTGCACCTTGCGCACCGCGCCGGCCGCGTGCACCCGCCCGGCCAGCACCGCCACCACGCCGCGGGCGCCGGCCGTGCGCGCCACCGCCACCGCATCCAGCAGGTTCTGAGGCCCATCGGCAGCCAACGCGGTGGCCGGGCGCATCGCCGCCACCAGGACCACCGGCTTGGCAGGCGCCAGCACCCGCTGCAGCAGCCAGGCGGTTTCTTCCAGCGTGTCGGTGCCGTGGGTGACGACGATGCCCACCACCTCGGCACGCGCCAGGTGGTGCGCCACCCGCTGCGCCAGCCGCTGCCAGGTGGCGGCATCCATGTCCTTGCTGTCGAGCTGGGCCACCTGCTCGGCCTCGATGGCCGCCGCGGCCAGGGCCGGCACGGCGACCAGCAGATCGCCCACGGTGCGCTGCGCGGCGGTGTAGCCCACGTTGTCGCCGGCCGCTGCCGAGGTGCCGGCGATGGTGCCGCCGGTGCCCAGGATCACCACGGTGCCCGGCAGGGGGGTTGGCGACGTGCTTGGCAAAGTGCTTGGCATTTGGGCCCTATCTGGATGAAAATACAGTCACTGGATGAAACCTCAGGCGCTCACATGATGGACTACCGTTCCGAAGACAGCCCCAAGCTCACCGCCCGCCAGCAGCAGATTCTCGATCTGGTGCAAAGCGCGATCGAGCGCACCGGCGCGCCACCCACCCGCGCCGAGATCGCCGCCGAACTGGGCTTCAAGTCGGCCAATGCGGCGGAAGAGCATCTGCAGGCCCTGGCCCGCAAGGGCGTGATCGAGCTGGTGGGCGGCACCTCGCGCGGCATCCGGCTGCGCTCGGACACGCTGCGCGCGCTCAACGAATCGCGCAACAAGCAATTCTCGCTGCCGCTGCCCGGGCTGATGCAGCTCACGCTGCCGCTGGTGGGCCGGGTGGCGGCGGGCAGCCCGATCCTGGCGCAGGAGCACATCGACCAGACCTACGTCGTCGAATCCACGCTGTTCGCCCGCAAGCCCGACTACCTGCTGCGCGTGCGCGGCATGAGCATGCGCGACGCCGGCATCATGGACGGCGACCTGCTGGCCGTGCAGAAAGCCAGCGAGGCCAAGAACGGCCAGATCGTGGTGGCCCGCCTGGGCGACGACGTCACCGTCAAGCGCCTGCACCGCACCCGCCACGGCATCGAGCTGCTGCCCGAGAACCCCGACTTCCAGCCCATCGTGGTGGGCGCCGGTGATGGCTTCGCGCTCGAAGGCATCGCCGTGGGCCTGATCCGCAACAACATGATGATGTAGCGATGGCGGCCCGCCCTGCCCCTTCCAGCGCACCGGCACCGGCCGCGCTCAAGGCCCCCAAGGCCGCCTCGCCCGCCGAATGCCGGCGCCTCGAAGACCTGCCCAACATCGGCCCGGCGATGGCCGCCGATCTGCGCGCGCTGGGCATCGCCCACCCGCGAGAACTGGCGCACCGCGATGCCTTCGTGCTGTACCAGGCGCTGTGCGCGCACAGCGGCAAGCGCCAAGACCCCTGCGTGCTCGACACCTTCATGGCCGCCACCGATTTCATGCGCGGCGCCGCACCGGCGCCCTGGTGGGCCTACACCGCGCAGCGCAAGCTGCTGTACGGCGCGGTCTAGGGTCGCGCCCCAAGGCCGGGCGACAGGTTATTTCGCGGGCTGGATCAGCAGCGTCTGCTGGGCAGCGCCCGCCGGCACGAACAGCGGCATCCCCTCCCCCTTGCGCCAGGGCTCGGCAAAGCTGCGGAACAAGGGCGACCAGACGATGCCGCTCTGGCCGGTGCTGTGGATCACCGTCGACTGGCTGCGGTCGCCCAGGTCGTACAGCCCACGCAGGCTGGGGCCATGCTCGTCGAGGTAGTACTCGCCGGTGGTGGCGTCGGCCTTCAGGCTGACGCGTGACACGTTCACCGTGTAGGTGTCGCCGCCCACCGGCGTGCGCACCTCGAACCAGCGCGCCAGCGCCTTCACCCGCGAGAACGGCCGGTGCTCCGAGCGCGCCACGTGTGCCTTGCCCCACTGCCAGGCCGCGGGGTCGGCGCCCTGCAGCGCCTGGCC
>JAURXG010000064.1 GCA_030654555.1 Aquabacterium sp. | reverse complement strand
ACCACACCCAGCTGCACGTCGGCCAGGAAGGCCGCGGCGATGATGATGCCGTCGCAGAAGTTGTGGATGCTGTCGCCCACCAGCACGCTCCAGCCGCCGCGGCCGGCCTGCTCGGCATCGAAGCCGTGGTTGTGGTGGTGGTGCGGGTCGTCGCCCTCGTGGTGGTGGCCGTGCCGGTACAGCTCGGCCTTCTCCAGCAGGAAGAAGAACAGCAGCCCGCCCAGCAGCGTCATGAACAACCGGTGCGGGTCGACCTCGCCCTCGAAGGCTTCGGGCAGCACATGCAGCAGCGCGGTGCCCAGCAGCACGCCCACCGACAGGCTGACCAGGTGCTTGACGATGCGCCCCAGCAACGACAGCGTGAGCGCGGCGGCAATCACCACCGACAGCACACCGCCCGCCAGGGTGGCCAGCACGATATAGAGCAGGGTCATCGATCCATTCATCCGAAAAAAACAACCGCGCCATCGAGGCGCGGTTGCGGTGGGCGCCGGCCGACGCCGGGCGTCAGGCCACGCCCTGGGCCTTCAACCACGCCAGGCAACGCTTCCAGCCATCGTCGGCCGCCTCCTTGCGGTAGCTGGGCCGGTAGTCGGCATGGAAGGCATGCGGCGCGTCCGGGTACACGACAAACTCGGACTGTTTCGCCGCTGCCGATCCCGCCGACAGCGCGGCCTTCATCTTATCGACCGTGTCAAGCGGGATGCCGCTGTCCTGCCCGCCGTACAGCCCCAGCACCGGGCCGTTGAGCTTGCCCGCGAGGTCGACCGGATGCGCCGGATTCAGCGGCGAGGTGGGGCCCACCAGCCGGCCGTACCAGGCCACGCCGGCCTTCACCGCCGGGTTGTGCGCGGCATACAGCCAGGTGATGCGCCCGCCCCAGCAGAAGCCGGTGATCGCCGTCTTGCCGGTGTCGGCGCCCTGCCCCTTGGCCCAGGCCACGGTGGCGTCCAGATCGCCCATCACCTGCGCGTCGGGCACCTTGGAGACCACCTCGGCGATCAGCTTGGCGATCTCGCCGTACGAACCCGCATCGCCCTGGCGCACGAACAGCTCGGGGGCGATGGCGAAGTAGCCGGCCTTGGCGAAGCGCCGGGCCACGTCGGCGATGTGCTCGTGCACGCCGAAGATCTCGCTGATCACCAGCACCACCGGCGCATTCGCCTTGCCCGCCGGCGCGGCGCGGTAGGCCGGCATCTTGAAGTCGCCCACCGGGATGGTGACCTCGCCCGCCACCAGGCCGGTGGTGTCGGTCTTGATGACGGTCTGCGCCATCACCGGCAGCACGGCCGCGGCAAAGCCCGTGCCCACCGAGGTGCGCACGAAGTCGCGCCGGCTGAAATCTCGGCTGGGGGTCAGGCTGTCGAGGTCTTCACGCAACATGGAGGTCTCCTGGGGTTTGAGAGGAAGGGGCACAAGGCGACGGCATTCTAGGAAGGCGCCCGTCGGCCCATGGCCGGTGCGGGATTGCCGGTAGCATCCCGGCCATCATGCCCCAACGCCCCCCCAGCGCCGCCGCTCCCCTGGCAGCCATCGACATCGGCTCCAACAGCTTCCGGCTCGAACTGGCGCAGTTGCAGCATGGGCGCTACCGCCGCATCGCCTACCTGAAGGAGACGGTGCGCCTGGGCGGCGGGCTCGACGCCAACGGCTACCTGACCGAAGCCGCCGCGCAGCGCGGGCTGGACTGCCTGCGCCAGTTTGCCGCCCGGCTGCAGGGTTATGAGGCCTCGCAGGTGCGTGCGGTGGCCACGCAGACGCTGCGCGAGGCGCGCAACCGCGATGCCTTCCTGGTGCGCGCCGAGGCCGCGCTGGGCTACCCGGTGGAGGTGATCTCGGGGCGCGAGGAGGCCCGGCTGATCTACAGCGGCGTGTCGTTCCTGCAGCCCGGCAACGCCCCGCGGCTGGTGATCGACATCGGCGGTCGCAGCACCGAGATGATCCTCGGCCAGGGCCGCGTGCCCAGCGTGGTCGAGTCGTTCAAGACCGGCAGCGTGAGCCTGTCGATGCGCTGGTTTCCCGACGGCCAGTTCACCGAGCAGCGGTTCCGCGACGCCCAGGTGGCAGCCGGCGCCGAGCTGGAGGAGGCGCTGACGCTGTTTGCGCCCAGCCTGTGGCAGGAGGCGCTGGGCTCGTCGGGCACGGCCGGCGCGGTGTCGCAGATCCTCGAGGCCGCCGGCATCACCGACGGCACCATCACGCCCGAGGGCCTGCGCTGGTGCATCGCGCGCTGCCTGGCCGCGGGCAGCGCGGACAAGCTCTCGCTGCCCTCGCTCCGCGAGGACCGCAAGGCCATCATCGGCGGCGGGCTGGCGCTGCTCTACACGCTGGCCACGCACTTCGGCATCACCGCGCTGCGGCCGGCCAAGGGCGCCCTGCGCCAGGGCGTGATCATCGACCTGCACGAGCGCCACGCCGCGCACCGCCAGGCCGGCGGTGGCGACCTGCGCGACCAGTCGGTGGCCGCGCTGCAGGCGCGGTTCGGCGTCGACACCGCGCAGGCCGGCCGTGTGCGCGCGGTGGCCGCCGCGCTGTTGCACAGCGCCCTGCCCGACCTGGCCGAGGCCGATGGCGGCGAGTCGCTGCGCGAGCTGGGCTGGGCCTGCGACCTGCACGAGATCAGCCTGATGGTCTCGCACCACGACCACCACCGCCACAGCGCCTACCTGCTGGGCCATGTCGACGCGCCGGGCTTCTCGCAGAGCCAGCAGCGCCGCATGGCCGACCTGGTGCTGGGCCAGCGTGGCGGCCTGCGCAAGATCGAGGCGCAGCTTTGCAGCGAGCGCTTCGCCTGGCAGGTGCTGGCGCTGCGGCTGGCGGTGATCAAGTGCCATGCGCGCGGCATGGTCGACACCAAGGCGCTGCGCCTGAAGCGCGACGGCAAGCTGGCGCGGCTGGCGTTTCGCAGCAGTTGGGCCGACCAGCACCTGCGCACCGTGCACCTGCTGCGCGAGGAGGCCGAGGCCTGGGGCCGGCAGGAGTTGCCGCGGCTGGTGCTCGATGCCAGCTGAGGCGCGCTGACGGCAGCCGATGCAGCGCGCCGCCGGTGGCGGCTACAGCTTGTCGGGCGTGCGCACCGTCACCAGCATCACCTCGGCGCCGCCCTCACGCGGGCGATGGCGCAGCCACCACACGGCGCCCTTGCGTATCGACCAGGGCGGCGCCTCGAGTGCGCTGGCGCCGGCCATCAACCAGGCCGCCAGCTGCCCCAGCGTGGGCTGGTGGCCGACCAGCAGCACCGGCTCGCGACGGTCGGGCCAGCGCGCGGCATCCAGCGCCTGCGCATGCGACTCACCCGGCGCCAGCGCGTCGACGATGCGGTACTTGCGCCCCAGCGCGTCGGCCGTCTGGCGGCAGCGCAGCGCCGGGCTGACCAGGATGCGCGTGCTGTCGGGCAGGTGCTGGTTCAGCCACTCGGCCATGCGCTGGGCCTGCTTCTCGCCACGCGGGGTGAGCGGGCGTGCCAGGTCGGCCTCGGGGCTGGGTTGCGCTTCGGCCAGATCGCGCGCGTCGGCGTGGCGCCACAGGATCAGGTCCATCGTCGGGTTCCTCATGCGGGCAGCATGTAGCGCGCCGCCAGCGCGGCCTGGGCGCTGACGCCGGCCTCGGCCACACGCCGATAGCTGCCGTCGGGGGCCTGCACCCAGGCGTCGCGCTGGTCGTGCAGGTAGGGCACCAGGCATTCGTCGATCACCCGCTGGCGCAGCCGGGCATCACGCACCGGCCAGGCGATCTCGATGCGGCGGAACATGTTGCGGCCCATCCAGTCGGCGCTGGACAGGTACAGCGCCTCGTCGGCCTCGCTCTCGCCCCAGCGGAAGTACATCGCCCGCGTGTGCTCGAGGAAGCGGCCGACCACCGAGCGCACGCGGATGCGGTCGGTCACCCCCGGGATGCCCGGCGGCAGCATGCAGGCCCCGCGCACGATCAGGTCGATCTGTGCGCCGGCCTGCGCAGCGTGGATCAACGCGTGGATCATCGCCGGCTCGGTGAGCCCGTTGAACTTGGCCACGATGCGCGCCGGCCGCCCTGCGCGCGCCGCCTCGGCCACCTGGGCGATGTGCGCCATCAGCCGCCGGTGCAGCGCGAACGGCGCGGTCAGCAGGTGGCGCGGCGTGCGCACCTTGGTCAGGCTGGCGAGCTGGTGGAACACCGCATCGGCGTCGGCCGTCAGCAGCGCATCGGCGGTGAGCATGCCCATGTCGGTGTACAGGCGCGCGGTGCTGGGGTTGTAGTTGCCGGTGGACAGGTGGGCGTAGCGGCGCAGCACCGTCTGGCCGCGGCGGGTGGTCTCGCGCCGCGTCACCAGCAGCAGCTTGGCATGGGTCTTGAAGCCGACGATGCCGTAGACCACCTGCGCGCCCACCGCCTCCAGCCGCTCGGCCCAGTTGATGTTGGCCTCTTCGTCGAAGCGCGCCTTCAGCTCGACCACCACGCACACGTCCTTGCCGCGGCGCGCCGCCTCGATCAGCAGCTCCATCAGCACCGACTGGCTGCCGGTGCGGTAGATGGTCTGCTTGATCGCCAGCACCGCCGGATCGTGCACCGCCTCGCGCAGGAACTCGACCA
>JAURXG010000061.1 GCA_030654555.1 Aquabacterium sp. | reverse complement strand
GCCGCTGTCGACGGCCTTGACCATGCCGCCCATCGCATCGACTTCCTCGATGATCTTCCAGGCCGCGTCGGCCATGTCCTGCGTCAGCTTCTCCATCATGTAGCTGCCGGCCCAGGGGTCGACGACGCTGGTGATGTGGGTCTCTTCCTGGATGATCAGCTGCGTGTTGCGGGCGATGCGGGCGCTGAACTCGGTCGGCAGCGCGATCGCTTCGTCGAGCCCGTTGGTGTGCAGGCTCTGCGTGCCGCCGAACACCGCGGCCATCGCCTCGATGGTGGTGCGCACGACGTTGTTGTACGGGTCCTGCTCGGCGAGGCTCCAGCCGGAGGTCTGGCAGTGGGTGCGCAGCATCAGGCTCTTCGGCGTCTTCGGGTCGAAGGCCGACATGATCTTCCACCACAGCAGCCGCGCCGCGCGCATCTTCGCGATCTCGAGATAGAAGTTCATCCCGATTGCCCAGAAGAAGCTCAGGCGCCCGGCGAACTCGTCGACATCGAGGCCCTTGGCCAGCGCGGTCTTCACGTACTCCTTGCCGTCGGCCAGCGTGAAGGCCAGTTCCAGCGCCTGGTTGGCACCGGCTTCCTGCATGTGATAGCCCGAGATGCTGATCGAGTTGAACTTCGGCATCTGCTTGGCCGTGTACTCGATGATGTCGCCGACGATGCGCATGCTCGGCTCGGGCGGGTAGATGTAGGTGTTGCGGACCATGAACTCCTTGAGGATGTCGTTCTGGATGGTCCCCGCCAGCAAGTCCTGCGACACGCCCTGTTCGTCGGCCGCGACGACGTACGCCGCCAGCACCGGCAGCACCGCGCCGTTCATCGTCATCGACACGCTGACCTTGTCGAGCGGGATGCTGTCGAACAGGATCTTCATGTCCTCGACGCTGTCGATCGCGACACCGGCCTTGCCGACGTCGCCGGTGACACGCGGATGGTCGCTGTCGTAGCCGCGGTGCGTGGCCAGGTCGAAGGCAACGCTGACGCCCTGCCCGCCGGCGGCCAGCGCCTTCCGGTAGAACGCGTTCGACGCCTCGGCGGTCGAGAAACCGGCGTACTGGCGGATCGTCCACGGGCGCACCGCGTACATCGTGGCCTGCGGGCCGCGCAGATACGGTGGGAAGCCCGGCAGCGTGTCGGTGTAGGCCAGGTCCTTCAGGTCGGCGGCGGTGTACAGCGGCTTGACCACCAGGCCCTCGGGCGTGTGCCAGTTCAACGCGTCGACTTGACCACCGGGTGCGGACTTTGCTGCGGCTTTCTGCCAGGTGCCCAGCGCGTCGGAGTTCAGGTGCGTGGGTTCAGACATGGGGGCTCCGTTCGGCTTGGCATGACATGGCAACTGCAACGGGAACTGTAACTTTTCCTCGACCACATCATGCATAATTCAAAACTGAATTATAAACAGAACTGCCGTCTCACCTCGCGTTTTCCCAGGCCGCACCCCCTCCGTTCGCGGCCTCGAAACGTCCAAACGAACTTCGCATGAGCCCGCTCGACGCCTCAGATACACCGTACTCCGCTGGCGGCGTCGACCCGTCGGACCGGGTGCGGCTGCCATCGACCGCGCTGTATCAGCAGGTGGCGGAACGTCTGCGCTCGCGGATCATGTCGCACACGCTGGCCCCGGGCAGCTGGATCGACGAACAGGCCCTTGCCGCCGAGTACGGCACCAGCCGCACGCCGCTGCGCGAGGCCTTGAAGGTACTCGCGGCCGAAGGCCTGGTGACGATGAAGCTGCGGCGCGGGGCCTACGTCACCGAGGTCTCCGAACGAGACCTCTCCGAGGTGTTTCACCTGCTGTCGCTGCTCGAGTGCGACGCGGTCGGCATCGTCGCAACGCGAGCAACCGATGCGCAGCTGGCCGAACTGACGCTGCTGCACGGTCGGCTCGAAGCGGCGGTCGACGACGCCGAAGCGTTCTTCACCGCCAACGAGCGCTTTCACATGCGACTGCTCGAGATCGCCGACAACCGCTGGCGCAACCAGATGGTGGCCGACCTGCGCCAGGTGATGAAGCTGAATCGCCATCACTCGCTGCTGAAGGACGGCCGACTCGCAGCGTCCCTTCAGGAGCACCGCGCCATCATGGCCGCACTCACGGTGCGCGATGCGGCGGGCGCGCAAGAACTGATGCGCCAGCACATGGCGCAGGGTCAGGAAGCCGCCGCCCTGTCCTGAGGACTCAGCCACCCCACCACAGGGCGACCCGGTAGGTGATGAACGAGGCCGCATAGGCCAGCCCAAACAGGTAGCCGGCCATCGCTAGTGGCATGGCCCAGCCGCCGGTCTCGCGCTTGACGGTCGCCAGCGTGGACAGGCACTGCGGCGCAAACACATACCAGACCAGCAGCGACAACGCGGTAGCCAGGCTCCAGGTGTGCGATATCAGTGGCACCAACGCCTGAGCGGTGTCGTCGCCGGTGGCCGACAGCGCGTACACCGTGCCGAGTGCACCGACGGCCACTTCACGGGCGGCCAGACCCGGCACCAGCGCGATGCTGATCTGCCAGTTGAAGCCGATCGGCTCGAACACCACGGCCAATGCGCGGCCGAGCGTTCCGGCAATGCTGTATTCGATCGGGGTGCCGGTCGCACCGACGGGCGGCGCCGGGAAACTCGCCAGGAACCACAGCGCGATCGTCAGGCCGAGAATGATCCCGCCGACCCGCTTCATGAAGATCTCCACGCGCTGCCACAGGCCGATGGCGACATTGCGCACCGTGGGCCAGTGGTAGGCGGGCAGTTCCATCATCAGCGAGCGCACCTGCCCTTGTGCGGTGAAGCGCTTGAGCACCCAGGCCACTGCCAGCGCGCCGACGATGCCGGCCACGTACAGCCCGAACAGCACCAGACCCTGCAACTGGAAACCGCCCCAAACCGGACGCACGGGAATGAAGGCGCCGATCAGCAGTGCGTACACCGGCAGGCGGGCAGAGCACGTCATCAGCGGCGCGATCATGATGGTGACCAGCCGGTCGCGCGGGTTGGCGATCGTGCGGGCCGCCATGATCCCGGGGATGGCGCACGCGAAGCTCGACAGCAGCGGGATGAACGACCGGCCGCTCAGGCCCACGCTGCCCATCAGGCGGTCGAGCAGGAAGGCCGCGCGCGGCAGGTAGCCCGTCTCCTCCAGAACGAGGATGAAGAAGAACAGGATCACGATCTGCGGCAAGAACACCACCACGCCGCCGACACCGGCGATCACGCCATCGACCAGCAGGCTGCGCACCCAGCCCTCAGGCATGGCCGAAGTGACCGCCGCGCCGAGAGCCTCCGTCGCAGCCTGGATCGCGTCCATCGGCGCCTGCGCCCACGAGAACACGGCCTGAAAGACGAGGAAGAGCAGCACCGCCAGCAGGATCGGCCCGATCACCGGATGCAGCAGCACCCGGTCGATGCGGTCGCTCGGTGTGTGCGGCACGACGGCGGCGAGGCCAAGCCGCTTCAGGATCGCATGCACCACGGCGTGGTCGGCCTGGCTGCCGACGGTGGGTTCGGCCGTGGACTGAACCAGCAAGTTCGTTCCGCGCTGCCACACCGCAGGTTCGTCCAGCACAGCACGCAGGCGACCGGCACCGTCGCTCTTGATGCCCACGGTGGGCACCACCGGCACGCCGAGTTCCGCCGCCAGCGTGTCGGCGTCAACCTTCACCCCGCGGCGCGCGGCCAGATCGGTCATGTTGAGCGCCACCACGCATGGCAAGCCCAGTCGCTTCACCGCCAGCACCATGCGCAGGTTGCGCCGCAGGTTGGTGGCGTCGACCACGCACACCACGAGGTCCGGGCGCTTCTCTCCCTTGGCACGGCCGTACAACACGTCGCAGGTCACCCGCTCATCGGGTGAACGCGGATGCAGGCTGTACGTGCCGGGCAGATCGAGCACGCGCAGGGTTTTGCCGGCGGGGGTGGTCAGCCGGCCTTCCTTTCGCTCCACCGTGACGCCGGCGTAGTTGGCAACCTTCTGGCGGCTGCCCGTCAGCAGGTTGAACAGGGCCGTCTTCCCGCAGTTGGGGTTGCCCACCAGCGCCACCAGCGGCCCGCCGCGGTGGACGTGGATGACCGACTCGTTCACGCCGACGCTTTGACCACGATGCAGGCAGCCTCGGCCCGCCGCAGCGCGAAGGTCGACATGCCGACACGCACCACGAGGGGATCACCGCCAAAGGCGCCGCGCGTCATCAGCTCGACATGCTCGCCCGGCATGAAGCCGATCTCCTCCAGCCAAGGTCCCCATTCAGGAGCCCGGGCCGGCGCCTGCACGGCAGCGACGATGCAGCGCTCACGAAGCGGCGTGCGGTCCAGGGTCAACAACGGCTTCGATGAGTTCACGGCAGCAACCAGGTGGGAGATGCAAGCAACGGGACTTTCAACCCCAACCCAAGGCCGGGGTAAATCTCGCCGTCCACGCAAACGCAAACGAGAGCTTTTCTCATTATTGATCGGTGCCGACCACTTCGCAAGCCCGAGCAGAAGGGTCGGCAAAGGGCTTCGATGGCGCCCGCGACTGCGGCGCCCGGCGTGTCGAGATGACAATCAGCGATGGCTACTCCATCCATCACCGTGATCGCTGCCGTTGCCCGCAACGGCGCGATCGGCAAGGACAACCAGCTGCTGGTGCACCTGCCCGGCGACCTGCCGCGCTTCAAGCGCCTGACGCTCGGACACCCGATCGTCATGGGCCGCAAGACGTGGGACTCGATCGGCCGCCCGCTGCCGGGGCGCCGCAACATCGTCGTCACGCGACAGCCCGACTGGGCCGCCTCCGGTGCCGAACGCGCCGCCGGTTTCGACGCCGCGCTGGCGTTGGCCGGCGATGTCGAACGCGTCTGCGTGATCGGCGGCGCTGAAATCTATGCGCTCGCTCTGCCGCACGCCGACGAGTTGCTGCTGACCGAGATCGACGCCGATTACGACGCCGACGCCCATTTCCCCGACTGGCCGCGTGACGACTTCGACCTGGTGGCGAGCGAATCGAACACGAACGATCAAGGCCTCGTCTATCGGTATGTCACCTACCGGCGCAAGTCGGGCCGCTGAGTCGCTCCGCAACTGCGACAAGACCAGGGCGAGAGCGGCAAGGGGCAGCGCCGCTTCGCACTGCTCATCGCTGCCGCAGCGGTCCATGAACTCGGCCATCGAAAGCTCGTCGAGGGGTGCGTGTTCGGCTCAGATCGAACCGGCCCTCCGTGTCGCCGTTCATGCCACTCGCGCGAATGGCGGCTTGTGCCATGCTCTTGGCCGTGAACTGAAAACCGCACAGGTGCCCCATGATCGACCTCTACACCTCCGCCACCCCCAACGGCTGGAAAGCCTCCATCGCGCTGGAGGAGCTCGGCCTGCCCTACACGGTGCACCCGATCAAGCTCGGCCTGCAGGAGCAGAAGCAGCCCGAATACCTGAAGCTCAACCCCAACGGCCGCATCCCGACCATCGTCGATCGCGACGAGGGCGATTTCGCGGTGTTCGAGTCGGGCGCGATCCTGATCTACCTGGCCGAGAAGACCGGCAAGCTGATGCCCCAGGCCATGAAACCGCGCTCGCAGGTGATCCAGTGGCTGATGTTCCAGATGGGGGGCGTCGGCCCGATGCAGGGCCAGGCGAATGTGTTCTTCCGCTACTTCCCGGAAAAGATCCCGTCGGTGATTGAACGCTACCAAAAGGAAACCAAGCGGCTGTTCACGGTGCTCGACACGCGGCTGAAAGACCACGAATACCTGGTCGACAACTACAGCATCGCCGACATCGCGAACTGGTCGTGGGTACGCATCCACGACTGGGCCGGCGTGGCGATCGACGACCTGCCGAACCTGCAGCGCTGGGTCGACCTGATGGCGGCACGGCCCGCGTGCCAGCGTGGGGTCGAGATCCCCGAGCCTTTCGTGCCGAAGGAAGTCGTCGACTACGCGAAGAAGATCATCGCGCAGTGAGCTGATGCCGCCAAGGATCAGCCGGCCCGGCCACAGGCAGCTGCATTCGTGGCAGGATGCTGGGTTGTCTGTCACCCACCTCAAACTCAAACCACTTCAGGCTCGATCATGGAAATCAAAGGACCCAACCCCAAGCCCCTCACCGGCATCGCCATGGCCTGGCCAGCGATCGACGGCAAGGCCTTCGCGATTCGATTGCAGACGACCGACGGCGATCTCGACCTCGAGCTCAACGACACGACGCTGAAGCAGCTGCTTCAGGCCCTGCTGCAATCGTCGGCGGCCTGCGCGCCGAAGCGCACCGACCTGCCCCCCATCACGAAGAGCGAGCTGGCCGACGGTGTTCAACTGCCTGCGACCGGCATCGACGTGGTGCAGATCGAAGGTGAAGGCGAGCGCCGGCGGCTGGTGATGCGCGTCGGCACGATCGACCTGAACCTGATGATCGGTTCGCGGACCACCGCCAAGGCCCTGGCAAACGCGCTGATGGCCTGATCGCGCGATGCGGCGGGGATCGACGCCGGTCTATCCTCGCCACATGAATGAACGAATCAACCAGATCCTGGCCCAGATGGCGGGGCTCGAAGACGAACTGCGCACCGCGCTCCACGAGCAGGAGAGCCGGATGTTCTTCCAGATCAAGGGCAAGCGCGTCGAGTTCGAGCGCTCGGTGAAGGAGGCGCACCGCAAGCTGAAGACCAGCTTCTTCCGCTGGCTGGTCGCCTACCGCCCGCAGAACCTGATCACCGGACCGATCATCTACGGCATGGCGATTCCACTGCTGATGCTCGATGCATGCATCAGCTTCTACCAGTGGGCGTGCTTCCCGATCTACGGCATCACCAAGGTGCGGCGCGGCGACTACCTGGTGTTCGACCGGCACCAGCTCGGGTACCTGAACTTCGTCGAGAAGTTCCACTGCACCTACTGCGAATACGGCAACGGGCTGATGGCCTGATCGCGCGATGCGGCGGGGATCGACGCCGGTCTATCCTCGCCACATG
>JAURXG010000058.1 GCA_030654555.1 Aquabacterium sp. | reverse complement strand
CTCCTTCGACGGTTTCAAGGCGCTGAAGGGCCTGTCGCTGACCATCGAGCCGGGCGAGATGCGCGCCATCATCGGCCCCAACGGCGCCGGCAAGACCACGATGATGGACTGCATCACCGGCAAGACCCGGCCCGACAGCGGCACGGCGTCGTTCGGCTCCACCATCGACCTGCTGCGCCTGAGCGAGCCGCAGATCGCGCAGGTGGGCATCGGCCGCAAGTTCCAGAAGCCCACGGTGTACGAGGAGCTGAGCGTGTTCGAGAACCTCGAGCTGGCGCTGGCCGCCGACCGGCGGGTGCGTGCGTCGCTGTTCTCGCGCCTGAGCGGCGAGCAGCTCGACCGCATCGGCGAGACGCTGGGCACCATCCACCTGATGGCCGACGCGCAGCGCACCGCCGGCCTGCTGAGCCATGGCCAGAAGCAATGGCTGGAGATCGGCATGCTGCTGGTGCAGGACCCCAAGCTGCTGCTGCTGGACGAACCCGTGGCCGGCATGACCGACGAGGAGACCGAGCGCACCGCCGAGCTGTTCCTGAGCCTGGAAGGCAAGCACAGCCTGGTGGTGGTGGAGCACGACATGAAGTTCGTCGACCAGCTGACCGAGGGCCGCAAGCAGGTGACGGTGCTGCACGAAGGCAGCGTGCTGGCCGAGGGGCTGCTGGCGGAGGTGCAGAACAACGAGAAGGTGGTGGAGGTGTACCTTGGGCGCTGAGCTGCTGGTGTCTGGCGAAGGACTGGTGCGTGGCCACGGTCGGCACCGACCCGGCTGCCTCCGTGTCCCCCGGGCCTTCGGCCCTCCTCCTTTACCTGCGGCAGCCGGGTCGGCACCGCCCGTGGCCAGGCAGCACCGAGGTGTGCCTGCATGCATGCCGCGGTGGTGTCGGTCCGCAGGCAGCGGGTGTGCGGCTGACGCAGGGAAGAGGAGGAGGGCCGAAGGCCCGGGGGACCCGGAGTCAGCCGCACACCCGCTGCCTGTGGACTCGCGCGGTCCCGGCACGTCGAACTGCTCAGCAGGAAAGACACCATGCTGAAGGTCGACGGCATCAACCAGTATTACGGCGGCAGCCACATCCTGCGCAACCTCGGCTTCGAGGCCAGGCTGGGCGAGGTGACGGTGGTGCTGGGCCGCAACGGCGTGGGCAAGACCACGCTGCTCAAGAGCCTGATGGGCGTGGTGCCGGTGAAGACCGGCACGGTGGTCTTCGATGGCACCGACATCACACGCAGCACGCCCTATGAGCGCGTGCGCCGCGGCATCGGCTACGTGCCGCAGGGCCGCGAGATCTTCAGCCGCCTGACGGTGGAAGACAACCAGAAGATGGGGCTGGCCGTCAAGCCCGGCGGCACGCCGCTGCCGGCCGAGCTGTTCGAGCTGTTCCCGGTCTTGAAGCAGATGTTTCACCGCCGCGGCGGTGACCTGTCGGGCGGCCAGCAGCAGCAGCTGGCCATCGCCCGTGCGCTGGCGGCGGGCCCCAGGCTGCTGATCCTCGACGAGCCGACCGAGGGCATCCAGCCGTCGATCATCAAGGACATCGGCCGCGTCATCCGCATGCTGGCCGATCGGGGCCTGAACGGCCAGCGCATGGCCGTGGTGCTGGTCGAGCAGTATTACGACTTCGCCGCCGAGCTGGCCGACCAGTACCTGGTGATGGAGCGCGGCGAGATCATCGCCCGCGGCCGTGGTGCCGACATGGAAGCCGACGCCGTGCGCCAGCGCGTGGCGATCTGAGCGCCGGGCATCGAGCGGGCTCGTTCCACCCGGGTGCGCTCACGCCGGCCGCCTAAACTTATGGCCTGACCACCCCCGGCCTGGCCGCCGCCGATGCAGTCGTCCTCACTTGCCGCGCTCGAGAGCGTTCAATCGGTGGACGCGCTGAACCAGCGCGCACACCAGCTTCGCCACAGCGATGCCCGCGCGGCGCTGGCGCTGTGCCGCGAGGCGCACGAGCAGGCGCTGCGCCTGGACTACCAGCATGGCCTGGCCTACAGCCTGCTGCGCACCAGCGTGTGCCAGGCCATCCTGGGCGACGACCCCGATGACTGCCTGGCCGCGCTGCAGCAGGCCGTCAGCCTGATGCGCAGCCTGGGCGATCAGCGCGGCGAGGCCGAGGCCCTCAACCACCAGGGCAACCTGCACCTCGACCGCCAGGCGCACGAGGCGGCGCTGGACTGCTACCGCCAGGCGTTGCAGCTGCGCCAGGCGGTGGGTGACCGGGCCGCCGAGTCGACCACCTTGAACAACATCGCGCTGGTGCACCGCGACACCGGGCAGTTGGCCGAAGCGCTGGAGCACCTGTTGCAGAGCCGGCAGCTGGGCGAGGCGGCGGGCGATGCCGGCGCCACCGCCTACGCACTGACCAACCTGGCGGTGCTGTTGGCCGAGATGGGCGAGCAGCCTGCGGCCCAGGCGCACTTCGACCGCGCGCTGGTGCTGGTGCGTCAGACCCCGGACCGGGCGCTGGAGTGCACCGTGCTGATCGGCCTGGGGCGCATGCTCAACGATGCCGGCCAGCCGCAGCAGGCGCTGCCCCACCTGCGCACCGCCTTCGGCCTGGCCCAGCGCACCGGCAACCTCGGCGATCTGGCGCTGGCGCTGCTGGCCCTGGGGCTGGTGCAGCAGGCGCTGGGTCAGGGCGCGGCGGGGGCACCGCTGCTGGCCGACGCGCTCGACCTGGCTCAACGCCGCGGCGACCGGAGCCTGGCCGCGCAGGTGCTGCTGGCGCAGGCACGCTTGCCGATGGCGGACAACGACCCCGCGGCGGCCTTGCAGCTGCTGCGCCAGGCGCTGGCGCATGCCGAAGCCGCGCGGGCGCTGCCCTTGATCGGCACGGCGCACGGCTGCCTGTCGCAGGTGCACGAGTCGCTGGGCGATCTGGCGGCCGCGCTGCAGCACTTCCGCGCGTTCCACGCCTGCACCCAGCGCCTGCAGGACCAGCCCTCGCAGCGCCGCATCCGCGCGCTGATGAACCAGCAGGATCTGGCCCGCGTGCAGCACGACGCGCTGACCGAGCGGGCGCGCAACGCCGAGCTGGCCCAGGCGCTGGCCGATGCCCAGCGTGCCGAGCAGGACCGCAGCCAGCTGCTGGCCGAGCTGCAGGCGCAGGCCGGGCTGCTGCAGCAGCTGGCGCGCGAGGACGGCCTGACCGGCCTGGCCAACCGGCGCTGGCTCGACCTGCAGCTGCAGCGCGAGGTGGAGCGCGCGCGGCGCTTCGGCCACCCGCTGGCGGTGGCGATGATCGACATCGACCACTTCAAGGCGATCAACGACGGCTTCTCGCATGCGGCCGGCGATGCGGCGCTGCGCGTGGTGGCGCGCCTGCTGGCCGAGGGTTGCCGCTCCAGCGACGTGGCGGGGCGCTACGGCGGCGAGGAGTTCGTGCTGATCCTGGTGGAGACGGCGGCCGACCAGGCCGTGGTGCTGGGCGACAAGCTGCGCCAGCGCATCGCCGGCCATGACTGGGCGGCGGTGCAGGCCGGCCTGCCGCCGCTGACCGTGAGCATCGGCGTGGCCGGGCTGGCTGACGACGACGATGCCGCCGCCCTGCTGGCGCGCGCCGACCGGCAGCTCTACCGCGCCAAGCGCAGCGGCCGCAACCGCGTGTGCGTTTGAGGTCGGCCGCACCGTCGCGGCACTGACATACCCCTGACACGCACGCCTCCGAGACTGCGGTCCGTCGTCACCTGCCGGTGGCGCCCAACGCAACGCTCCGGAGGAATTCCATGTTCAAGCGCAATCCCGTCACGCTGGCCCTCGGCCTGCTGGCTCTGGGCGGCCCCGCCCTGGCCGCCAACAGCCATTTCGACAACTTCACGCCGTTGACCGGATCGGCCGGCGTCACCGCCAACGAGTCGATCCCGTTCACGCTGTCCAGCCCGAACTTCAGCCAGAAGATCCTGGCCGACCGCGCCACGCAGAACACGGTGCTGCCGGGCTCGAACTCGGGCAACTGGGACATGATCACCGCCAACGAGACCGGCCCCGACGCCGGCCGCTACCTGTTCATGCCGTTCGAGACCGGTGCCGGCGGCGTGATGCGGGTCGATCTCTGGAATCCCAATTACGCCAGCCGCGCGGTGAGCATCGTGTCGCCCGGCACGCAAGGCTTCGTCGCCGGAGACGCGTCGCGCTGGACGCCCTGGGGCAGCTACCTGACGGGCGAGGAGTCCTGGGGCAGCAACAGCAGCAAGGGCCGCCTGTTCGAGGTGACGAATGCCACCACGGCGGGCGCCGGCACCGGCACGCTGGTGCAGCGCAACGTGCTGCCGCGCGTCTCGCACGAGGGCCTGGCCTTCGACAGCCAGAAGTCGCTGTACTTCATCGACGAACTCAACGGCGGCTCGGTCTACAAGTACGTCTCGGCGACCCCGAACGCCACCACCGGCGACCAGTATTTCGACAAGGGCCAGACCTTCGTGCTGAAGGTGGGCGCAGGTGCCCAGTTCGAAGGCAACAACGGCCCGGCCATCACCGGTGCCGCCGCCTGGGTGGCCATCACCTCGGCCACCGGCACGCCGACCATCGACACTTTCAGCGCGCTCACCAACCTGGGTGGCGGCAGCTTCGCGATGGACGGTCGCGTGGCGGCCGACCTGGTCGGCGGCACGGGCTACAACCGGCCCGAGGATCTGGAGATCCAGGACGCCGGCGGCACCCAGCGCCTGTACTTCGCCACCACCGACGCCGACACGAATGCCACCGGCAGCGACGGCACCAGCCGCGTCTATTTCCTGGACCTGGGCACCAATGAAGTCAAGCTGTTCGCCGACACCAGCACCATCGACCTGGCCACCGGCCTGGCCGTGGGTGGCGGCCTGCGCAGCGCCGACAACCTGGCGATCGATGCCAAGGGCAACATCTACATCATCGAGGACCGCAACGGCGGCGTCGACAACGACATCTGGTTCGCCAAGGACATCAACCAGGACGGCGACCTGCTCGACGCCGGCGAAGGCATCGGCCGCTGGGCGTCCAACGGCGTGGCGGGCTCGGAGAACACCGGCCTGTACTTCGACAAGTTCGACGTCAACAAGGCCTATGTGAACATTCAGCATCCTTCCAGCGGCGTTGACCGCCTGGTCGAGATCAGCGCCGTGCCCGAGCCGGAGACCTACGCGATGATGCTGGCCGGTCTGCTGGGTGTGGGCTTCATGGCCCGCCGCCGCAAGGCCTGATGTCCGCTCACCCCCGGCCTCAGCGGGCCGGGGGACTTGATGACGCCCGTGCGCGCCGTCTGCGCACGGGCGTCTGTCATGCGGCGCCGCGTCGGCTGGCGCATAGACTCTGCGCATGACCGATGCCCCCAGAGTTGCTCCGCCCGAAATCCATGTTGCCGTCGTCGGCGGCGGCCCCGCCGGGCTGATGGCCGCCGAGGTGCTGCTGCAGGGCGGGGCGCGGGTCGACCTGTACGACAGCATGCCCTCGGTGGGCCGCAAGTTCCTGCTGGCCGGCAAGGGCGGGCTCAACCTGACCCACAGCGAGGCGATCGAGCCCTTCGTCAGCCGCTATGCCGAGCGCGCGGCGCAGGTGGCGCCGTGGCTGCAGGCCTTCGATGCCCAGGCGCTGCGCGACTGGGCGGCGGCGCTGGGCGTGAGCACCTTCGTCGGCAGCTCGGGCCGGGTGTTCCCCGCCGAGATGAAGGCCGCACCGCTGCTGCGCGCCTGGTTGCACCGGTTGCGCGGCCAGGGCCTGCGCCTGCACATGCGCCACCGCTGGCTGGGCTGGCAGCCGAGCGACGCCCCGACCACGCTGCGCTTTGCCGCACCCGCGGGCGAGGTGGTGGTGCAGGCCGATGCGGTGGTGCTGGCGCTGGGCGGCGCCAGCTGGTCACGCCTGGGCAGCGACGGCGCCTGGGTGCCCTGGTTGGCCGCGCGCGGGGTTGACCTGGCGCCGCTGCAGCCCGCCAACTGCGGCTTCGACGTCGGCTGGAGCGCGTATTTCGCCGAGCGTTTTGCCGGCGCACCGATGAAGACGGTGCGGCTGCACTTCGACGATGGCCGCGGCCCGGCCTTCGACCGCCAGGGCGAGTTCGTGATCACCGCCGGTGGCATCGAGGGCAGCCTGGTCTATGCCGTGTCCTCGCGGCTGCGCGAGGCGATCAACGCCGACGGCGCGGCCACG
>JAURXG010000054.1 GCA_030654555.1 Aquabacterium sp. | reverse complement strand
CGGTCGCCACGCCCGCCCGGGCCGCGGCCGCGGCGAGCGTGGCCGCGGCGTCGGCACCCGACCCGGTGATCCGCTGGGCCGCGCTGCCCGAGGCCGTGCGCAGCAGCCTGCCCGCGCTGGCCTGGTCGGGCGGCGTGTATGCCGAGCAGCCCGCGCAGCGGCTGGTGGTGGTCAACGGCCAGGTCGCGCGTGAAGGCGACGAGCTGGCCCCCGGCTTGCGCCTGGAGCAGATCCGGCCCAAGGCGGTGGTGGTGCGCTGGCGCGGCCAGCGCATCGAACTGCCGATGTAGACGCGGCCGGTCAGCGCGGGCGGCTGCGGCGCTGCAGGCCGCCGATCGCCAGCAGGCCGGCCAGCAGCATCGCCCAGGTCTGCGGCTCGGGCACCGCTGCGGCCAGTGCCGGGTCGGCGTTGAAGCCGGCGATCTGGCGGCCGATGAAATTGCCGATGACGGGGGCGTTGCCGTCGGCCTGGAAGCCCAGCGGATCGTCGATGCAATGGCTGTCGCGGGCGCAATCGGCTCGGTTCTTGCGGTCGGCGTCGTAGCCGCCGACGTACTCGTAGAACTCGTAGCGGCGGATGAAAGACTTGCTGCGGTCGTCCAGCTCGAGCCGGTTCTCCTGGGCCTCGTCGGCGTCCAGGCCGTCGAGCGCCTCGCCGGGGTCGGCGCGGTGCGGGCGGTCCTGCAGCAGCTCCCATTCGATCTCGACCTCGTCGACCTTGCCGTTCAGGTCGACGTCGCCGTTCCGCCCGATCAGCAGGTTGCCCAGGTTGATGTCCTTGGACTTGGTCACGGTGGTGAAGGTCTTGACCCAGACGGCCGTGCCCCAGCGGCGGTCGTCGCGCGCTTCGGGTTCGACCTCGACGGCCTCGATGCGGGCCACGACCGGTTGCAGGACCGGCTGGCCGGGTTGCACGACGACGGCCGGTGCCTGGTAGGCCACGGCCGGGATGCCGACCAGCTGGCGGCTCAGCGCGGCGCCTTCGCTGGCCTGCACCAGCCAGCTGTAGCGGGTGACGCCGGGGGTGCCGGTGGTCGCGACGCCGAAGTGGTCGCAGGGGTTGGCCATCCAGTTCGCATTGGCGCCGGGCCAGCAGCTCTCGCCCGGGGTGTTGAAGCCGCCCGCCGGGGCCGCCAGGGTGGCGATGGCGCCCGCACCCGGCGTGGCGCCCGCGCCCAGGCCGTAGACGATGCGCACGCCGGCGTGGCCGATGGCATCGTCGTAGTTCAACACGCTGACGGTGCCGAAGCGCACCACCCCCGCCGCCCCGCCGGGCAGGCCGAAGTTGCGGTCCAGGCCGAACACGCTGTAGACGTAGTGGCCGCTGCCATGGGTCGAATCGTCCCAGAGCGAGCGGTCTTCCAGCTCGATCTCGAAGCCGTAGGCCGAGTGGCCGGTGTTGTTCACCGCGTCGAAGTTGGCCAGGTTGCCGATCACGCTGAGCGCCGAGGCCGGCGCGGCCAGCAAGGCCAGGGTGGCGGCCAAGGCCAGGGGGGCGAGGGGATGCTGCATGCGGACTCCGGTCGAAAGTTCAGAAGGTGGCCCGACAGAGTCGCTCGGTGACGTCCAGATACATCGCCGGCGCATGGCCGATGCCCGATCCCGCAATCCGGGGGGTCGGCGAACCGCTGCGGGCTTGGGGTTAGCGCGCAAGGGCCCCCGGCCCGGCATCGTCAAGAATCCGCGCTTCAGCCCCGAGGAGATCCTGCATGCACTACTTCGTCACTGGCGCCACCGGCTTCATCGGCAAGCGACTCGTCAAGACCCTGCTGTCGCGGCGCGGCAGCACGGTGCACTTCCTGGTGCGTCCGGGCAGCGAGGGCAAGCTGGCCGACCTGTACAGCTACTGGGGTGTCAGCAAGGCCCGGGCACGTCCGGTCAGCGGCGACCTCACCGCCAAGAAGCTGGGCGTGAGCGCCGAAGACCTCAAGGCCCTGAAGGGCCAGATCGACGCCGTCTACCACCTGGCCGCGGTGTACGACCTGAGCGCCGACGAAGACAGCCAGGTGCGCGTCAACATCGAAGGCACGCGCAACATGGTCGAGTTCGCCAAGGCCGTCGACGCCGGCCATGTGCACCATGTGTCGTCGATCGCCGCGGCCGGCCTCTACGAAGGCGTGTTCCGCGAGGACATGTTCGACGAGGGTCAGGAACTCCCGACGGCCTACCACCGGACGAAGTTCGAGTCCGAGCGCATCGTGCGCGAGGAGAACGACGTGCCGTGGCGGGTCTACCGTCCGTCGATCGTGGTCGGCAACTCGTGGACGGGCGAGATGGACAAGGTCGACGGGCCGTACTACTTCTTCAAGCTGATCCAGCGCATGCGGCAGCTGCTGCCGCCGTGGATGCCGTCGATGGGGCTGGAAGGCGGGCGCATCAACATCGTGCCGGTCGACTTCGTCGTCCAGGCACTCGACCACATCTCGCACAGCAAGCATGCGGTGGCCGGCAAGTGCTTCCACCTGGTCGACCCGGTGGGCTACCGCGTGGGCGACGTGCTCGACATCTTCGCCAAGGCCGCGCACGCACCGAAGATGAACGTCTTCGTCAACGCCGCGCTGCTGGGCTTCATCCCGCGCAGCGTGAAGAAGGGCCTGATGGCGCTGGCGCCGGTGCGCCGCGTCTACCACGCGGTGATGAAGGACCTGGGCCTGCCCGAGGACATGTTCACCTTCATCAACTACCCCACGCGCTTCGATTGCCGCGAGACGATGGAGGCGCTCAAGGGCAGCGGCATCGCCTGTCCCAACCTGAATGACTACGCCTGGCGGCTGTGGGACTACTGGGAGCGCCACCTCGACCCGGACCTGTTCATCGACCGCAGCCTCAAGGGCAGCGTGGGCGGCAAGGTGGTGCTGGTCACCGGTGGCTCGTCGGGCATCGGCCTGGCGGCAGCGTGCAAGTTCGCCGAGGCGGGTGCCATCACCATCATCTGCGCACGTGGTGAAGACAA
The DNA here is from genome assembly GCA_030654555.1 of Aquabacterium sp. Taxonomy (GTDB): domain Bacteria; phylum Pseudomonadota; class Gammaproteobacteria; order Burkholderiales; family Burkholderiaceae_C; genus Pseudaquabacterium. Next base: position 201 of record JAURXG010000054.1, on the reverse strand, counting down.
GCTCAAGGAGGCGGTGGCCGAGATCCACGCCCACGTCAAGGCCAAGGGTGGCAAGGACGCGCAGGTCTTCAGTTATTCGGTCGACATCGCCGACGAGGCCGGCTGTGCCGAACTGTGCCGGACGCTCGAAGAGCAGCACGGCGGCGTCGATTTCCTGATCAACAACGCCGGCCGCTCGATCCGCCGCGCGATCGAGAACAG
>JAURXG010000052.1 GCA_030654555.1 Aquabacterium sp. | reverse complement strand
CGGTCGCCCTTGGCGATCACCAGCGGATCGATGCCGGGGAAGACCCGGCTGTTCCACGACCACATGTTGAAGGCGGTCATCTCCGCGACTTTAGGCACATAGTTGCCCGGGTCGATGTCGTAGGCATTCAGCAGGAACACGAAGTCGCGGTCGACCCGGTGCAGCTTGGGATCGCGCGGGTGGACGACGAAGAAGCCCATCATGCCCATCGCCATCTGCACCATCTCGTCGGCATGGGGGTGGTACATGAAGGTGCCGTGGCGCCGCGCCTCGAACTCGTAGACGAAGGTCTTGCCCGGCGCGATCTGCGGCTGGGTGAGGCCGCCCACGCCGTCCATGCCGTTGGGCAGGCGCTGGCCGTGCCAGTGCACGGCCGTGTGCTCGGGCAGGCGGTTGGTGACGAACAGGCGCAACCGGTCGCCTTCGACCACCTCGATGGTGGGGCCGGGCGAGCTGCCGTTGTAGCCCCACAGCTGCGCGGTCATGCCCGGTGCCAACTCGCGTTGCACCGGCTCGGCCACGAGGTGGAATTCCTTGACGCCGCGGTTCATGCGGAACGGCAGCGTCCAGCCGTTGAGCGTGACCACGGGGCGGTAGGGCGGGCCGGCGGTGGGCGTGCGCGGCGGCGCGGTGGCGGGGCCGGGGTCGGTGGCGATCTCGGGCAGGGCGGCCAGCGCGTGGCGGCCCACCGCGGCCGCGCCGATCAGCGCGCCGGCGGTGAGGAAGTGTCGTCGAGCAGTCATGGGGGATCTCGTCAATGGCCGGCGGGTTCGGCGGCGGCCGCGGCGGCAGCGCCGGCCGGCGGGGGCGCCGTGGCGGGCACGCCCTGGATGGCGGCTTGCAGGGCGGCATCGGCCAGCCAGAAGTCGCGCTGCGCCTCGACGCTGGTGATCACCGCGCCCACCTGCGCGCGGGCCTCGGCCAGCAGCTCGAACACGCCCACCAGCATGCCGTTGTAGTGCAGCAGCATCTCGTCGGCGATGGTCTGGCGCAGCGGCAGCAGCGTGCCGCGCGCCTGCTGCGCCAGGTCGAAGGCGCTGCGGTAGCCGGCATAACGCTCGCGCAGCAGCGAGCCCGCCTCGCGCTGGGCCTGCGCCAGCCGGTTCAACGCCACCAGCTGGCGGGCATCGAGCCCGGCGCGCCGGGCGGCACCGGCATCGAGCACCGGCAGCCGCAGTTCCAGCTCGGTGCCGCGGGCGCGCTCGTCGCCCGATCGGCTGCGGATCACGCTGGCCTCGACGTCGACCATGCTGGCCAGCCCGCCGCCGGCGCCGCCCTCGGCAAGGCGCGCGTCCAACTCGCGCCGGGCCAGGGCCAGGTCGATGCGCTGGGTGCTGGCGCTGCGGGTCACCTCGGCGGCATCCCGCGGCTGGGCCGGCAGCGCGGGCAGGCGATCCGGCAGTTGCAGGCGCCGGGCCTGATCGCTGTCCAGGCCCAGCAGGCGCACCAGCGTCTCGCGCGCGGCCACCTCGGCCTGCACCGCCTGCGCCAGCCGCGCCACCGCATCGGCCTGGAAGGCCTGCTCGCGTGCGCGCCGCAGCCGGTTGAAGTTGCCCACCGACTGCATGCGCCGCGCCAGCTCGGCGCTGGCATCGGCGGCCTCGCGCACCTGCGCGTGGTAGACCAGCAGCTCGCGGGCGGCCACCGCGCGCAGCCACTGCTGGCGCACCGCCTGGCCGTGGGCCAGCACCTGCTGCGCCAGCGCCAGGCGCCGGGCTTCGCCCTGCCGGTCGGCGGC
>JAURXG010000270.1 GCA_030654555.1 Aquabacterium sp. | reverse complement strand
CCACCCCCGGTGGTGGCCACATCGACCAGATCGCCCAGGTGGTGCAGCAGCTCAGGACCAACCCCGACAGCCGCCGCATCATCGTCAGCGCCTGGAACGTGGCCGATCTCGACAAAATGGCGCTGATGCCCTGCCATGCCTTCTTCCAGTTCTACGTGGCGCCGGCCACCGTGCCGGGCGGGCGCGGCCGGCTCAGCTGCCAGCTCTACCAGCGCAGCGCCGACCTGTTCCTGGGCGTACCCTTCAACATCGCCAGCTACGCGCTGCTGACGCACATGCTGGCGCAGCAGTGCGACCTGGACGTGGGCGACTTCATCTGGACCGGCGGCGACTGCCACATCTACGACAACCATGTCGAGCAGGTGCAGACCCAACTGGCCCGCGCGCCCCACGCCTATCCCACGCTGAACCTCAAGCGCCGTCCGCCGTCGATCTTCGACTACCGGTACGACGACTTCGAGGTGCTGGACTACCAGCACCACCCGGCGATCAAGGCGCCGGTGGCGGTGTGAGCGCGGCCCCGCTCGCGCTGATCGCCAGCGTGGCGCGCAACGGCGTCATCGGCCAGGGCAACCAGCTGGTGTGGCGCGAGTCCGAGGACGCGCGCTGGTTCCGGCAGCAGACGCTGGGCTGCCCGGTGATCATGGGCCGCAAGACCTGGGACTCGCTGCCGGCGCGCTTTCGGCCGCTGCCCGGGCGCGCGAACATCGTGGTCACCCGCCACCCGCTGTGGCAGGGCGACGGCGCGCAGGTGGCGCACAGCCTGGACCAGGCGCTGGCGCTGGCCCGCCACCCGGCCGCGCCGCGCATCTTCGTCATCGGCGGGGCCCAGCTCTATGCCGAGGCGCTGCCGCTGGCCGACCAGCTGCTGCTGACCGAGATCGACGCCGATCTGCCCGGGGATACGCACTTCCCGGCGTTCGACCGCGCCGAGTTTGATGAGGTGCAGCGTGATGTGCGCCACAGCGCCGGCCCGCCGGCCTGCGACTACGCCTTCGTGATCTACCAGCGCCGCCGCTGAAGGCATCGGCGCCGCCCCGCCCACCGCCGCCATGCACCAGCCCGCCGACCAGCCCCGCCCGTCGCTGTACTACCGCTATCGGGTGTTCGACAGCGCGCCGCCGCCCGCCGAGCCCGGCTGCGTGCCGGCGCTGGTGGTGGGTGCCGGCCCGATCGGCCTGACCACCGCGCTGGGGCTGGCGCAGCAGGGCGTGCGCTGCGTGGTGCTGGAGGCCGAGCGCCAGGTCAGCGAGGGCAGCCGGGCGATCGTCTTCACCCGCCGCTCGATGGAGATCCTGCAGCAGGCGGGCGCCGCCGATGCCGTGCAGCGCATGGGCCTGCCGTGGCGGCACGGCAACTCGTACTACCGCGGCCAGCCGGTGTTCCGCATGGAGGCGCCGCACAGCGACGACGAGCGCTATGCGCCGATGACCAACCTGCAGCAGCAGTACCTGGAGGAGTTCCTGATCGACGCGGTGGCCAGGCAGCCGCTGATCACGCTGCGCTGGGGCCACCAGGTCAGCGCGCTGCGCCGCAACGACGATGATGGGGTCGAGCTCGACATCGACACGCCCCACGGCGCCTACACCCAGGCCGCGCAATGGGTGGTGGCGGCCGACGGTGCCCGCTCCACGCTGCGCTCGCTGTGCGGCCTCAAGCTCGAGGGCGCGGCCTACGAGGGCCGCTTCGTCATCGCCGACATCCGCATCGACCTGCCGCTGCCCACCGAGCGGCTGGCCTTCTTCGACCCCGCCTGGAACCCCGGCAACACCGTGCTGATGCACCGCGAGCCGCACGGCCTGTGGCGCATCGACTACCAGCTGCCGCCCGGCGAGACCCCCGAGCAGGCGCTGCAGCCGGCCTCGATGAAGGCGCGCATCGACGCGCAGCTGGCGGCCATCGGCCATGCCGGCCTGCCCTGGCAGATGGACTGGAGCTCGGTGTACTCGGCGCGTGCGCTGACGCTGCCCGACTACCTGCACCGGCGCATCGCCTTCGTCGGCGACGCCGCGCACCTGCTGCCGATCTTCGGCGTGCGCGGCGCCAACACCGGGCTGCAGGATGCGCAGAACCTGGCCTGGAAGCTGGGCCTGGCGCTGCGCGGCCTGGCCGGCCCGGCGCTGCTGCCCAGCTACAGCGCCGAGCGCGTGGCCGCCGCGCGCGAGATCATCGACGAGGCCGGCAAGAGCACCCGCTTCATGACGCCGCCCACGCGCGGCTTCCGGCTGCTGCGCGACGCGGTGCTGTCGCTGTCGCTGACGCAGGACTTCGTGCGCCCGCTCTACCACTGGCGCACCGCCCGGCCGCATGAATACGGCCGTTCGGTGCTGAACGCGCCCGACGACGACAGCGCGTCGTTCAGCGCCGGCCCGCCGCCCGGCGCGCCGCTGCCCAACCTGCGGCTGGGCGACGAGGCCTACCTGCTCGACGCGCTGTGCGGCGACGCCGCGGGCCACTTCACGCTGCTGATCGCCGGCGATCCGCCGGACGCCAGCGTGATGACCTGCGTGCAGCGCTGGCAGCAGCGCGGCGTGCCGCTGCAGCTGGTGCAGCTGGCCGCGCAGCACGCCTCGCCCGCACCCGGTGTGCGCCGGGTGCTGGCCGACGCCGACGGCCGCGTGCAGCAGCGCCTGGGCCTGCCCGCCGCCGGCGGCGCCTACCTGCTGCGGCCCGACCAGCATGTCTGCGCCCGCTGGCGCTCGCTGAGCGCCGAGCGGCTGGACCACGCCCTGCACCAGGCGCTGGGCCAGCCCTGACCCATCGACCGCCCCGCCCGAGGAGACCGCCATGACCCCAACCCTCACGCTGAGCGGCCTGGAAAGCGTGTACGACTGCCTGGCCGAAACGCTGGACCAGGCGCCGCCCGAGAAGGCCGAGCTGCTGCTGGTGAAGCTGGCGCTGCTGCTGGCGCAGGACCTGGGCGACGCCGATCGTTTTGCAGCGCTGGCCCAGGCCGCGCTGCGCGATCTGTAGGCGCCCGCGACGCCGACGCGACGCGACACGGAACCAACCCCCGCCCCATCCCTCGAACCTCACCATGCGGCTTCTGCTTCTGCTTCTGTTCGTCTCCCTGTTGCTGCCGGGCCTGGCCGCGGCCCAGCCCGCCACCGGCGCGGTGGTCACCACGCCCCAGGTGCGGGCCGAGCTGGTGGCGCATGCGCCGCAGGGCGTGGCCGCCGGCCAGCCGCTGGCGCTGGGCCTGCTGATCCAGCACCAGCCGCACTGGCACACCTACTGGAAGAACCCGGGCGACTCCGGCCTGCCCACGCGCCTGACCTGGCAGCTGCCCGCCGGCGTCGAGGCGGGCGAGATCCAGTGGCCCACCCCCAAGCCGCTGCCGCTGGGCCCGCTGATGAACTACGGCTACGACGGCACGCTGCTGCTGCCGGTGGCCGTCACCGTGCCGGCCGGCTTCAACGCGGCCACGCTCGACATCACGCTGAGCGCCGAGTGGCTGGTCTGCAAGGAGGTGTGCATCCCCGAATCGGGCGAGTTCAAGCTGTCGATTCCCGCGCAGGCCGCCACCGCGGGCCAGGCGGCGTTGTTCGACGCCGCGCGCGCCGCCGCGCCGGTGGTGGTGCCCGGCGCACAGGGCCAGGCCACGCTGAAGGGCGCGTCGCTGCTGCTGACCGTCGACGGCCTGCCGCCCGCGTGGCAGGGCCGCGAGCTGCGTTTCTTTCCCGAGACCGTGGGCGTGATCCAGAACGCCGCCAAGCCGGTGGCGCGCTGGAGCGGCGGCAGCTGGACGGCCGAGGTGCCGCTCGACCCGCAGCGCAGCAACAGCCCCGCGGCCATGCCCGCGGTGTTCACCGTGCCGGGCGAGCCGGCGGGCGTCCAGCTGACCCTGGCGGTGACCGGCACCTGGCCGGCCATCGGTGCGCCGGCGGCCCTGGCCGCGCCGCCGCTGCCGGCGACACCCACCCTGCCCGACACGCCGCCCATCGGCCTGGGGCTGGCCATCGTGCTGGCGCTGCTCGGTGGCCTGCTGCTGAACCTGATGCCCTGCGTGTTTCCCATCCTGTCGCTGAAGGTGCTGGGCTTTGCCCGCCATGCGCAAGACCGCCGCGCCCAGCTGGCCGGCGGGCTGGCCTACACCGCCGGCGTGGTGGGCTCGTTCGTCGCGCTGGCCGCGCTGATGCTGGCGCTGCGCGCCGGCGGCGAGCAGCTGGGCTGGGGCTTCCAGCTGCAGTCGCCGCCGATCATCGCGGCGCTGGCCGCGCTGTTCACGCTGATCGGTCTGAACCTGGCCGGCCTGTTCGAGCTGGGCAGCCTGCTGCCCAGCCGCCTGGCCACGGCCCAGCTGCGCCATCCGCTGCTCGACTCTGCGCTCACCGGCCTGCTGGCGGTGGCGGTGGCCGCGCCCTGCACCGGGCCGTTCATGGGCGCGTCGCTGGGGCTGGCCATCACCCTGCCCACGGCGCAGGCGTTGACCGTGTTCGCCGCGCTGGGCCTGGGCATGGCCCTGCCCTACCTGGCCGCCAGCGCCTTCCCGGCGGTGGCGCGGGCCTTGCCGCGGCCCGGCGCGTGGATGGCCACCTTCAAGGGCTTGCTGGCCTTTCCGATGTTCGGCACCGTGGTCTGGCTGGTGTGGGTGCTGGGCCAGCAGGTGGGCATCGACGGCGCCGCGGCGCTGCTGGGCAGCCTGGTGGTGCTGGCCTTTGCGGCCTGGGCGCTGGGCACGCCGGGCCACGGCACCGGCACGCGCCGCGTGCTGGGCGCGCTGGCCATCGCGCTGCTGGCCGCGGCGCTGGCCTGGCTGACGCCGACGCTGCGGGAGGGCGCCAGCCAGGCTGGCGCCGCCCCAGCCGATGCCAACGCGCCCTGGCAACCCTGGTCGGCCGCACGTGTGGCCGAAGCCAATGCGCAGGGCCGGCCCGTCTTCGTCGACTTCACCGCCGCCTGGTGCGTGACCTGCCAGTACAACAAGCGCACCACGCTGGCCAATGCCCAGGTGCTGGCCGATTTCAGCGCCCGCAACGTGCTGCTGCTGCGCGCCGACTGGACCCGCCGCGACGCCGCCATCAGCGCCGAGCTGTCGCGCC
>JAURXG010000268.1 GCA_030654555.1 Aquabacterium sp. | reverse complement strand
GCACCCCGAGTACCGCACGCTGCCGATGGTCTGGTACGTGCCGCCGCTGTCGCCCATCACCGCCGCCGCCAACGCCGGCCAGATGGGCACCAACGGCGAGATCCCCGACGTCAAGCAGCTGCGCATCCCGGTCAAGTACCTGGCCAACCTGCTGACGGCCGGCGACACCCCGCCGGTCGAGCGTGCGCTCGAACGCATGCTGGCGATGCGTGCCTACCAGCGCGCCAAGCACGTCGACGGCGTGGCCAACATGGCCGCGATCGACCAGGTCAAGCTCAGCGTCGCCGAGGTCGAGGAGATGTACAAGGTGATGGCCATCGCCAACTACGAAGACCGCTTCGTCATCCCCACCACCCACCGCGAGTACGCCGAGAACGCCTTCAACGTGCGCGGCGGCTGCGGCTTCAGCTTCGGCAACGGCTGCAGCGAGGGCACCACCGAGACCAGCCTGTTCGGCAGCGAGAAGAAGCGCACCATCCCCATCAAGGCGGCCGTATGAAGACCACCCCCATGCCCCTGACGCTGCGGGTGCTCGCCCACCTGCTGAGTTATCCCGATGCCAGCCTGCGCGAGCACCTGGGCGAGATGCACGATGCGCTGCACGACGAGCGCGCGCTGAGCGCCGGCCGGCTGATCGAGCTCGATGCGCTGATCGACCGCCTGCGCAGCGGCCGCGCGATGGACATCGAGGCGGCCTACGTCGAGATGTTCGACCGCGGCCGCGGCACCGCGCTGCACCTGTTCGAGCATGTGCACGGCGACAGCCGCGACCGTGGCCCGGCGATGGTCGACCTGATCAAGACCTACGAGCAGGCCGGCCTGTACATCGGCGAGGGTGAACTGCCCGACCACCTGACGGTGGTGCTGGAGTACGCCTCCACCCAGCCGCCGGTGCAGGCGCGCGAGTTCCTGCGCGAGGTGTCGCACATCCTGCAGGTGATCTTCAGCGCGCTGCTCAAGCAACAGAGCCCTTACGCCAGCGTGCTGGCCGCCGTGCTCGACCTGGCCGGCGAGAAGGCCCAGGCCGTGAAGATCCCGGACGAGCCGGCCATCGACGAGAGCTGGGAAGAGCCGATGGCCTTCGACGGCTGCTCGACCCAGGGCCAGGCCCGGCCGGGCCAACCGCAACCGATCCAGATCGTCAAGCGGCCGCCGGTCGGCGGCGCCGCCCAACCCAACCCGGGAGTCCGCACATGACCTCCACCGTGCACAACTTTCTGTTCAACGTCTACCCGTACATCTGCCTGGCGATGTTCCTGATGGGCAGCCTGGCCCGCTTCGACCGCGACCAGTACACCTGGAAGAGCGATTCGTCGCAGCTGCTGCGCAGCGGGCAACTGCGCTGGGGCAGCAACCTGTTCCACGCCGGCATCCTGTTCCTGTTCTTCGGTCACCTGTTCGGGCAACTCACGCCGCACGCGGTCTACGAGATCTTCGTCAGCGCCTCGCAGAAGCAGCTGGTGGCGGTGGTGGCCGGTGGCGTGGCCGGGCTGATCTGCTTCATCGGCCTGACGCTGCTGCTGCACCGGCGCATCTTCGATCCCCGCATCCGCCTGACCAGCCACCGCACCGACCTGGCGATCCTGGTCATCCTGTGGGTGCAGCTGGTGATCGGCCTGTCGACCCTGCCGTCGTCGCTGCACCATGTGTCCGACCCGCGCACCATGATCGTGCTGGCCAACTACCTGCAGGGCATCGCCACCCTCCGGCCCGACGCCAGCCTGCTGGTCGGCATCGAGTGGCACTTCCTGACGCACATGGTGCTGGGCATGACGATCTTCCTGCTGTTCCCGTTCAGCCGCCTGGTGCATGTGTGGAGCGGCTTCGGCTCGGTGGCCTACCTGTTCCGCCCCTACCAGGTGGTGCGCTCGCGCCGCCTGAACGTGCCGGCCGGGCAGAACCAGCCGCACCGCTCGGCTTGAACGATCCACTCGAGATGACCACCGCCATGACGACCACCATGACCACCCCGCTCGACCTCGTCCCCAGCATCAACGGCGTGGCCCTGGTGCAGCCCGGCGAGCAGCTGGCCGCCGACGAGCTGCGCCAGCGCGCCTGCACCGAGCTGCTGCGCCAGGCCGCGATGCAGGCCGGCCTGCTGGCCGGCGACGACCCGGCACCCGAAGCCGGCGCCACCAGCGAGGCCGCCAGCAGCGCGATCGAGGCCCTGCTCGACAGCGCGCTGCAGATGCCCGAGCCGTCCGACGAGGCCTGCCGCCGCCACCATGCCGCCAACCTGGCGCGTTATTCCGTCGGCGAGAAGGCACTGGTGCGGCATGTGCTGTTCGCGGTGACGCCGGGCGTCGACGTGAACGAGCTGCGCAAACGCGCCGAGGCCTGCCTGCTCGACGTGCGCTGCGCCACGCCCGCGGCCGATGGCGCGGTGGACCGCTTTGCCGAAGTGGCCGCCTCCACCTCCAACTGCCCCAGCGGTGCCGACGGCGGCGAGCTGGGCTGGCTGGGCAGCGACGACTGCGCGCCCGAGTTCGGCCGCGAGCTGTTCGGCCACCTCGAGATCGGCGTGCTGCCGCGGCTGGTGCACAGCCGCTTCGGCCTGCACGTGGTCGAGGTGCGCGCGCGCGAGGCCGGCGTCGTGCCCAGCTACGAATCGGTGCGCTCGGCGGTGGCGCAGTCGATGCGCCAGCAGAGCTTTGCCACGGCCTTGCGCCAGTACCTGCAGTTGCTGGCCGGCCAGGCGCGGCTGGTGGGGGTCGACCTCGACGCCGCCGACAGCCCGCTGGTGCAGTAGCCGTACCGACCCCCCGCCCATGACCGACGAACTGCTGCAGCGGCTGCGCCGGTTCACCAC
>JAURXG010000010.1 GCA_030654555.1 Aquabacterium sp. | reverse complement strand
TCGCGGTTCAGGTCGCGGCGGTTGATCTGGGTGGCGCCGAAACCGTTGCGCACCTCGGCCACCTGGCCCAGGCGCACGGTGCGCATGCTGCCGTCTGCCTTGGCGCCCAGCACCAGACCCAGCCGCGCCAGGTCTTGCGGGTTGTCGCGCGACTGCGGTGCCAGCCGCACCTTGACGTCGTAGGTCTGGTCGTTGGCGGCGGGCCAGTCGCCCACGGTCTGGCCGGCGACGAGCGCGCGCAGCGTGCTGGTGACGCTGCCCACCGACAGGCCCAGGTCGCTGGCCGCGTCGCGCTTGACGTCGATGGCCACCGTGGGCTTGGGCGGCTTCATGCTGGTGTCCAGGTCGACCAGGCCGGGCACCTGGGCCAGCTGGCCCATCATGCGGGTGGTCAGGCGCTGCAGCTCGACCAGGTCGGGGCCCTGGATCGACAGCGAGATCGGCTTGCTGCCGCCCACCGCGTCGAGCAGGCCGACATGGGTGACGGTGATGCCTGCCACCTGGTTGAGCCGGTCGCGCAGCGGCACCGACATCTGGTCGGCGCTGCGCTGGCGTTGGTGGCGGTCGACCAGGCGCACGAACACGCTGACCTGGTTTCGGCCCTGGGCCTGGCCGGTGTTGATGGTGGCGACGGTGTACTTCACCTCGGGCATCTCGCGCAGGATGGCGTCGACCTGCTGCGCGCGCGCCTCGGTGGTGGCCAGCGACGAGCCCACCGGGGTGGAGAAGGTGACGGTGGTTTCCGAGAAGTCGGCCTTGGGCACGAACTCGGTGCCCAGCCTGGTCGCCAGCAGCAGCGCGCCCACCAGCGTGGCGCCGGCGATCGCCACGGTGGCGGCGTGGTGGCGCAGGCTCCAGCCCAGCGCGGCCACGTAGAGATCGCCCAGCCGGTGCGCGGCGCGGTCCACCCAGTGCGTCAGCCGGCCCAGCGTGTGGTCGTAGAAGTTGCGCGGCTGGAACGGCTGGCCCTCGCGGTCGATCGCCGGGTCGTGCCACACCGAGCTGAGCATCGGGTCGAGCGTGAAGCTGACGAACATCGAGATCAGCACCGCGGCCACGATGGTGATGCCGAACTCGTGGAAGAACTTGCCGATGATGCCGCCCATGAAGCCGATGGGCAGGAACACCGCCACGATCGACAGCGTGGTGGCCAGCACCGCCATGCCGATCTCGTTGGTGCCGGCCAGCGCCGCGTCACGCGCGCTCTTGCCCATCTGCACATGGCGCACGATGTTCTCGCGCACGACGATCGCGTCGTCGATCAGCAGGCCCACGCACAGGCTCATGGCCATCAGCGTGACCATGTTGATCGAGAAGCCGAAGGCATCCATGAACAGCAGCGTGCCGATCAGCGCGATCGGCAGCGTCAGGCCGGTGATCACGGTCGAGCGCCAGCTGTTGAGGAACAGGAAGACGATGCCGATGGTCAGCAGCGCGCCTTCGAGCAGCGTGCGCTTGACGTTGGCCACCGACACGCGGATCGGCCGCGAGCCATCGCGCACCACCTCCATGGCCATGCCGGCGGGCAGCTGCGGCTTGAGCACCGCCACCAGCTTGAGCAGCCCGTCGACCACCTCCACGGTGTTCTCGCCCTGGCTCTTCTGCACCTCCAGCGCCAGGGTGCGCTGGCCGTTGTAGAGCGCCAGCGTCTCGGCTTCCTCCGGCCCGTCGACCACTTCGGCCACCTGCCCCAGCCGCACCGGCTGGTTCGCGGCGGCGCCGCCGCTCGGCAATCCACGGCGCGCGACGATCAGGTTCTTCAGGTCCTCGGGCCGCTGCACGCGGCCCATGATCTGCACCGTGCGCTCGATCTCGCGCCCGCGCAGCGCACCGGCGGGCAGGTCCTGGTTCTCGCTGCGCACGGCGGCCATCACCGATTCGACGCCCACGCCGAAGGCCTCCATCGCCTCGGGCTTCAGGTAGACGTTGATCTCGCGCTTCAAGCCACCCACCAGCGCCACCGAGCCCACGCCGCGCACATTCTCGAGCCGCTTCTTGATCACCTGGTCGGCATGGGTGGTCAGTTCCTGCACGCTGCGGCTCTGGTCGGGCGAGGTCAGCGCGATGGTGAAGATCGGGCGCGAGGCCGGGTCGAAACGCGAGACCCGCGGCTCCTTCACCTCGTCGCGGAAACCGACCTTGATGATCGCCAGCTTCTCGCGCACGTCGTCGGCCGCACGGCGGTTGTCGACATCGAGGTTGAACTGCACGATCACCACCGACGTGCCCTCGTAGCTGCGCGAATACAGCTGGTTGATGCCGGCGATGGTGTTGACCGCTTCCTCGACCTTGCGCGTGACCTCGCTCTCGACCACCTCGGGCGCGGCGCCGGGGTAGTCGGTCTGCACCACGACGATGGGGAATTCGATGTCGGGGAACTGATCGACCTTGAGCCGCTGGTACGAGAACAGGCCCAGCACCACCAGCGCCAGCATGACCATCACGGCCATCACCGGGTTGGCGATCGAGACGCGCGTGAACCACATGGCAGCGGCTCCGGCCGGTCAGCGCGTGGCGCTGGCCGGCTGGCTGACGGAAGTGCTGGCGGACGCGCTGGCCGGGGCCGGCGGCGCAGCGGCTGCGGCGGCACCCGCCGGCGGCAGCTTCAGCCGCACGCCATCGGGCACCAGGCCGGCACTGGTGGCCAGCACGCGGTCGCCCGCGGCCAGGCCGGCCAGCACCTCCACCCAGTCGTCACGCGCGGCGCCGGCATCGGCCGGCACGCCGCGCTGGCCCAGCGTCAGCGGCCGGCGTTCGGCGCGGTCGGCGTTGACGCGGATGGCG
>JAURXG010000008.1 GCA_030654555.1 Aquabacterium sp. | reverse complement strand
TCTCGCGCACAAAGTTGTGGCTTGAGTCATTGACTGAGGCAACCGCGTTATGCTCTAATTCGCGCCCTCTTCAGGGCGGTTAGCTCAGCGGTAGAGCACTGCCTTCACACGGCAGGGGTCGCAGGTTCGAACCCTGCACCGCCCACCAGTCAAGAAGCCTCGCAACGCCATGAGTTGCGAGGCTTTTTTGCTTTTGGCGGCGCATCGTGCCAGATCGGCTGGCGGTTTGGCGACGCGCGCCGGTGCGCCGGCGAAGCCGGCTTGGGTCACACTGGCGGCCTGACCACCCTCTCCGTCACCGCCATGACCTACCAACACCTGCACTTCGACATCGACGGCCGGCTGGCCACCGTGCGGCTGGCGCGGCCCGAGGCGCGCAATGCCCTGTCGCAGGCGCTGATGCTCGAGCTGCTGGCGGTGGCCCGCGAGCTGGCCGACCGCAGCGACATCGACGTGGTGCTGCTGACGGGCGACGAGCGCTGCTTCAGCGCCGGCGCCGATCTGCGCGACGCCAGCCGCTGGGCCGACGAAGGCCTGTCGCTGACCGAACGCCGCGAGGTGGCCTCGCTGGGCTACCGGCTGTGCAGTGCCTGGGAGGCGCTGCCGCAGATCAGCATCGTCGCCATCGAGGGCTACGCGGTGGGCGGTGGCCTGGCGCTGTCGCTGGCCTGCGACTGGCGGGTGCTGGCCGACGACGCCTTCGTCTCGCTGCCCGAGATCGCGCTGGGCATCCCGCTGACCTGGGGCGCCATCCCGCGGCTGGTCAGCCTGGTGGGCCCGGCGCGGGCCAAGCGGCTCACCATCCTGTGCGAACGGGTGCCGGCGGCGCAGGCGCTGGTGATCGGCCTGGTCGACTACGTTGCCCCGCCCGGGCAGGCGCTGCGCAAGGCGCGCGAGGTGGCCCAGCAGACGCTGGCGCTGCCGGCAACCGCGGTGCGCATGAGCAAGGAGACGGTCAACGCGGTGGCCACCGCGCTGCACCACGCCAGCAGCCACATGGGGCACGACCAGATCGCGTTGGCCGCGGCCAGCGCCGAGTCGCGCGCGGCCCGCGAGGCGGCCTTGAAGCTGCGCGGCTGAGCCCGGCCGCCGGATGTCGAGCCCCCGCACCGCCAGCACGGCCCTCACCGGCACCGCCTTCGCCACGCTGCTGCTGATCGCGCTGATGATGGGCGCCAACCACGTGGCGGCGCGCCTGGCGTTCAACCACGGCGTGGACGTGGTCACCGCGGTCACCTTCCGCAGTGGCGTCACCGCCGCGGTGGTCACGGCGCTGGTGCTGGTCTACCGCGTGCCGCTGCGGCTGTCGGCGCGCCACCGCCGCGCGCTGCCGGCCATCGGCCTGCTGGTGGCCGTGCAGAGCCTGTGCCTCTATTCGTCGGTGGCGCGGCTGCCGGTGGCGCTGGCGCTGCTGGCCTTCAACACCTACCCGCTGTGGACGGCGCTGTGGGCCCGCGTGGTCTACCAGCACCGGCCCGAGCCGCGGGTGCTGCGGGCGATGCCGGTGATGCTGCTGGGCCTGGCGCTGGCGCTGGACGTGCTGGGCGCCGCCTCGGGCCTGGGTGCGGCGGGGCAGTGGGCGCAGATCGGCGTGGGCGTGGGCTTTGCGCTGGCCGCGGCCGCCACCTTCGGCCTGGCGCTGGTGTTCACCCAGCACGAGGCGGCCGATCTCGATGGCCGGCTGCGCACCGCCACCACGATGGCACTGGTGGGGGTGATGGCCGCCGCCGCGATGGCGCTGCAGGGCGGGCCGCACCTGCCCGACGCACCGGCGGGCTGGTGGGGGCTGGCGGCGCTGACCTTCCTGTACGGCACGGCCTTCACCATCATGTTCACCGTGCTGCCGCGCCTGGGCGTGGTGGGCAACTCGGCGATCATGAACGTCGAGCCGATCTTCGCGCTGGTGCTGGCCTGGGCGATCCTGGGCCAGTCGATCGCGCCGATGCAGGTGGGCGGCGGCCTGCTGGTGGTGGCCACCGTGATGTGGCTGGGCCTGGCGCGGCGCTAGAACTCCACCACGTCGGCCTTGAGCCCGCGCCCGGCCAGCAGCACGCGGGCGCGCTCGGCATCGGCCAGGCTGAGGAACGGCCACCAGGCGGCGCGCCATTCCCCCTGGCTGCGCATCAGCTCGCCGTGGTCGGGCAGGGGCGGGGGCAGGCGCGTGCTGCTCGCGCGCATCAGGGCCAGGCTGCGGGCGGCGCTTTCGCGCTCGGTGGTGGGGCGCGACACCACGGCATACACCGGCGCCGGCGGTGGTGTCGAGGCGGCCGTCGGCGGGCTGGCGCGCAGCCGCTCTCCTTGCAGGCGCGCCAATTGCCGGTCCTCGGCGGACAGCGCGGGCCGGATGCGGGGCACCGGCTGCG
>JAURXG010000680.1 GCA_030654555.1 Aquabacterium sp. | reverse complement strand
ACCGGAGCTGTCGAGCAACAGGGCCTCGTCGTAGCCCTCGTCGGTGACTTCCATGTTGGCCAGGATGGAGTTGGTGTAGTTGCTCACCGCCTTGGCCTGCGTCATGGTGATGTTGACGTGGTGGCGGGTGTAGCTGCTGGTCTTGACGCGGATGCCACGCGCCAGGCCTTCTTCGCCCAGGTAGGCGCCCCAGGGCCAGGCCGCGACCATCAGGTGGATGGTGTTGCCCTTGGGGCTGACGCCCAGCTTCTGGTCGCCGATCCACACCAGCGGGCGCAGGTAGCAGCTCTCGAGCTGGTTCTCGCGCACCACGTCCCGCTGCGCCTGCATCACCTGCTCGGGCGTGAACGGGATCTTCATGCGCAGGATCTTGGCGCTGTTGAACAGCCGCTCGGTGTGCTCCTGCAGCCGGAAGATGGCGGTGCCCTGGGCGGTGTTGTAGGCCCGCACGCCCTCGAAGGCGCCGCAGCCGTAGTGCAGCGTGTGGCTGAGCACATGGATCTTGGCGTCGCGCCAGTCGACCATCTGCCCGTCCATCCAGATCTTGCCGTCGCGGTCGGACATGGACATGGTTTGACTCCTGAGCTTGTGTGTTGCAGACAAACCAGCATTGTAGGTGGGGCCCTGGCCACGAACCGCTCACGGGGCAGCAGGCGGCAACATGTCACGGCGCGGCCGATCGGCTCGACGATCCGGCGCTGAACCGTGCATTGCGCACAGGGACCGATGGCGATGCCCACGCACAGTCCGCCGCTAGCCGCTGACCGGTGTCAAACACACCGGCCAGCGCCAACGACTCGATCCGGACCAAGGCCACCTCGCCATGACCAAACCCTCTGCGCGCCGCCTGCTGGCCGCCGCCCTTCTGACGGCCGCCACGGTCGCTCACGCCGTTCCGATGCACGGGCCTCACACCAATCCGGGCCAGGGCGCGGGTGTCGGCAACACCGCCACCAGCCTCTGCAGCGCCAGCGACCTGGGCGGCCTGGCCAGCGATTGCCTGGGCTACGTCGATGGCAACGACAGCAACTCGGCGCTGGCCACGCTGGCCAACGGCGCCCAGTGGCATGGCCTGGTGCTGGACGACCTGGCGCAGTACAAGGACGAGACCAAGGGCTCGGGATCGACCACCCCGCTGTTCGACGTGCGGCAATCGCCCGACGACGCCAGCCGTGGCGTGCTGACCTTCCTGCAAACCATGGCCGGACCGTTCGTGCTGACGCTCAAGGGCGGTGACACCTGGGCCGCCTACTACGTGGCCGGCGGCGCCACGGCCGGCACCACGGTCCAGTTCGACATCCCCGGCGAGCAGGGCCGCGGCCTGTCGCATGCCTCGGTCTACTCGGCCACCGCGCCCAGCCCCACGCGCTCGACCGACCTGCCGCCACCCGGCAATGCCGTGCCCGAGCCGGCCACCGCCGCGCTGGTGCTGCTGGCGCTGGGCGCCG
>JAURXG010000264.1 GCA_030654555.1 Aquabacterium sp. | reverse complement strand
CAGCCTGCCGGCGCCCGACATCGGCGACCCCGACTTCACCGGCGACAGCGACTGGGGGGCCAGGCCGACCCTGGACCTGATCCGCTACCTCGACCTGTCGCCCGCCGGTGCCGGCGGCACCGGCCCCCGGTTCAACAACTGCGGCCAGGCCGACGATCTCGGCTACCGCTGCATCCAGCTGGAGACCGACTTCCTGCAGGACCTGCTCGACACCGGGTCGCCATCCCCCCGCATCTACTGGAACGTCGTCGGCCCCAACGCCGGCAGCGAGCTGCAGGACGGCGTGTGGGGCAACGTGCTGGCCTTCGACCTGCACCAGGCCCCCGAACCCGGCAGCCTGGCGTTGCTGGGCCTGGCCCTGGGCGGCCTGGCCTGGAGCCGCCGGCGCCAGTGGTCCGGCGCGCGCTAGCTGCGAGGGGATCGGCATGCGCCGGCAGATCGGCAGCCACCGCATGGAACAATCCGGCCCCTTCCCGAGTCTTCAGGCCGGTACAGCCTGGACAACATGCACCACGATCCCCGCCCCGCCGACCCTGCCGCGCCACCCTACACGCTGGCCGATTTCGATTTCGACCTGCCGCCCGGGCTGATCGCCCAGCACCCGGCGGCCGAGCGCAGCACCTCGCGGCTGCTCGACGGCACCGGCCCGCTGCCGGTGGACCGGGTGTTCCACGATCTGCCCACGCTGCTGAACCCCGGCGACCTGCTGGTGTTCAACGACACCCGGGTCATCAAGGCCCGGCTGTTCGGCGAGAAGCCCACCGGCGGCGCGGTCGAGGCGCTGATCGAGCGCGTGCTGCCCCACCACGAGGTGCTGGCCCACCTGCGCGCCAGCAAGTCGCCGCGCGCGGGCAGCCGGGTCAGCTTTGCGCGCGGCGCCTTCGAGGCCGAGGTGCTGGGCCGCGGCGGCCCCGACGACGGGCTGTTCCACCTGCGCTTTCCGGGCGATCCGCTGGCGCTGCTGGAGGCCTTCGGCCATGTGCCGCTGCCGCCCTACATCACCCATGCCGATGGCGCCGACGACGTGGCGCGCTACCAGACGGTGTTCGCCCAGCGCCCGGGCGCGGTGGCGGCCCCCACCGCCTCGCTGCACTTCGACGAGGCGGTGCTGGCGGCGCTGGCCGCGCGTGGTGTGCAGCGCGCGCAGGTCACGCTGCACGTGGGCGCCGGCACCTTCCAGCCGGTGCGCAGCGCCACGCTGGCCGAGCACAAGATGCACAGCGAGTGGTACGAGGTGGGCGAGGCCACGGTGGCGGCGATTGCCCGCACCCGGGCGGCGGGTGGGCGCATCGTGGCGGCCGGCACCACCACCTTGCGGGCACTGGAATCGGCCGCCCGCTTTTCAGCCGAATCCGGCGGCACGTTGCAGCCCGGCGCGCGCGAGACCGACATCTTCATCACGCCGGGTTTCGAGTTCCGCGTGGTCGACCGGCTGATCACCAACTTCCACCTGCCCAAGAGCACGCTGCTGATGCTGGTGTCGGCGTTTGCCGGCCACGCCCATGCGCGCGCGCTGTACCGCCACGCGATCGAGTCGCGCTACCGCTTCTTCAGCTACGGCGACGCCATGCTGCTGGACCGGGCCCGGCCCTGAGCCGGCTCCCGGTCCGCCGGTCGGGCGCTGTCAGCCCAGGCGCATCTGGCCGGCGCCGAACAGCCCGATCAGGCCGATGACGATCAGGTAGATCGCGACGATGTAGTTGAGCAGCCGGGGCATCACCAGGATCAGGATGCCCGCCAGCAGCGAGATGAGGGGCGCCAGCCCGAGGTGGACGTTCACGTGGACATCTCCGTTCTTGCCGCGCCGCCCGGCCACGGGTTGCCGCCGCGGCGACGCTGGGCCGAGCTTGCCGCAGCCGGCAGGCCGGGCGAATCGGCGCTGGGCGCGTGTGCTTGTAGTCCGGCACCGACAGCCACCGCCACCAGCGGGCTGATCCGGGGTGGCGGTCGGTGCATCCAGGCCTATGCTCGGCCTGAACTGCCCGCATCGCCATGACCTCCGCCATCACCGACCTGCTCGACTACCAGCTCACCGCCCGCCACTGCCCCGGCGCGCTGGTGCACATCGAACGTGGCGGCCAGGTGCTGGCGCGCCACGCCGCCGGCCGCATCCGGCCCGACGATGCCGCGGCCATGCACGCCGGCGTGCGCTTTCGCGTCGCGTCGCTGACCAAGCCGATGGTCACGCTGGCCGCGCTGATGCTGGTCGACGAGGGCCGGCTGGACCTGGACGCGCCGGTGGCCGAACTGCTGCCGGTGCTGCGCGACCTGCGCCGGCCCGGCGGCGTGCCCCCGCGCGCCGCGCCGACGGTGCGCGACCTGATGCGCCACACCGCGGGCCTGGCCTACCCCTTCGAGATCGCCGACGACAGCGTGCGCGCCGCCTGGGTGCAGGCTGCCTTCACCCCGGCGCTGAGCGGCCTGGACGCCCCGGCCTTCCTGGCCCGGCTGGCCGGCCTGCCGCTGGTGGCCGAGCCGGGCACGGCCTTCCACTACGGCTACTCCACCGACGTGCTGGGCTGCATCGTCGAGCAGCTCGACGCCCTGCCGCTGGGCCAGGCCTTGCGACGGCGCCTGTTCGAGCCGCTGGGCATGCAGCACACCGGTTTCGAGATCGCGGCCGACGAGCAACCGGATCTGGCCGTTGCCCACGCCGAGGACAGCGGCTGGCATGCCACGATCCCGGCCATCGGCCAACGGCAGGCCGGCCAGCCGTGGATGGACAGCGGCGGCGGTGGCCTGCTCAGCACGCTGGACGACACCCTGGCCTTCGCCCGGCTGCTGGCGGGCGAAGGCGTGGCGGGCAATGGCCGGCGCCTGCTGTCGCAGCGCCTGTTCGACGAGCTGTCGCGCAACCAGCTGCCGGCGGGCGTGGCCGGCCCGGCCAGCTACTGCGGCCCGGGCTTCGGCTTCGGCCTGGGGCTGGCCGTGCGCCATGCCTGGGGCCCTGCGGCCATGCCGTGCACCGCCGGCGAGCTGTGCTGGTCGGGCATCAGCGGCACGGCGATGTTCGTGCAGCCGCGCGAGCAGTGGGTGGCGCTGCTGTTGTCCGCCAACATGGCCTCGCGCATGATGGCGCGCATGGAATTCCGCCGCGCCGCCGGGCGGCTGTGATCACCCGCCGCCGCGCCGCCTGCAGCCGCTGGCAGGCTCAAGCGCCCGGCAGGTAGCGCACCGACAGCACGCCGGGGATGCTGCCCAGTCGGGCGATCACCGCATAGCCGACGGGGCTGTCCACGTCCACCAGCGTGTAGGCCATGTCGCCGCGCGACTTGTTGACCATGTTGTGGATGTTGAGCCCGGCGCTGGCCATCGCGGTCGACATCTGGCCCAGCATGTTGGGCACGTTGGCGTTGGCGATCGCCACGCGCCAGGCGCTCTCGCGCGCCATCGCCACGTTCGGAAAGTTCACCGCGTTGACCACGTTGCCGTTTTCCAGGTAGTCACGCAGCTGGTCGACCACCATGATGGCGCAGTTCTCCTCGGCCTCGCGGGTGCTGGCGCCCAGGTGCGGCAGCGCGATGATCTTCGGGTGGCCGTGGATCTCGGCACCCGGAAAATCGCACACGTACTGGCCCAGGTGCCCGGCAGCCAGTGACTCGAGCACCGCGCTGTCGCTGACCACGCCTTCGCGGCTGAAGTTCAGCAGCACCGCGCCGGGCTTCATCAGGCCGATGTTGCCGTCGTTGACCAGGTGGCGCGTGGCCGCCACCAGCGGCACGTGCAGGGTGACGAACTGCGCGCTGCGCAGCACCTCGTTGACGCTGCCGGCGCGCCGCACCTGGCTGGGCAGGCTCCAGGCCGCGTCCACCGTGATCTCGGGGTCGTAGCCCAGCACGTCCATGCCCAGCTTGATGGCCGCGTCGGCGATCAGGCAGCCGATCTTGCCCAGGCCGATGATGCCCAGCGTCTGGCCGGCGATCTCGAAGCCGGCAAAGGCCTTCTTGCCGTCCTCGACGGCCTTCTCGAGATCGGGCGAGGCCACGTCGAGCGCGGCCGTGAAGCGCAACGCCGGCGCCAGGTTGCGCGCGGCCATCAGCATGCCCGCCAGCACCAGCTCCTTCACCGCGTTGGCGTTGGCGCCGGGCGCGTTGAACACCGGCACGCCACGTTCGCTCATCGCCTTGACGGGGATGTTGTTGGTGCCTGCGCCGGCGCGGCCGATGGCCATCACGCTGGCCGGGATGGCCAGGCCGTGCAGGTCGGCCGAGCGCACCAGGATGGCGGCCGGATCGGCCACGTCCTTGCCCACGCGGTAGCGGTCGGCCGGCAGGCGCGACAGGCCCTGGGCCGAGATCTGGTTGAGCACCAGCACCGCGGCACGTTCACCGGCACGCTCGCCGCCGCGCTCAGCCATGCTGGGCCTCGAACTCTTTCATGAAGGCCACCAGCGTCTTCACGCCCTCGAGCGGCATCGCGTTGTAGATCGATGCGCGCATGCCACCCACCGAGCGGTGGCCCTTGAGCTGCACCATGCCGCGCTCCTTGGCACCCTTCAGGAAGGCCTCGTCGAGCTTCTCGTCCTTCAGGCGGAACGGCACGTTCATCAGCGAGCGGCAATCCCGCGCCACCGGGCAGCTGTAGAAGGAGGTGGTGTCGAGGAAGTCGTACAGCAGCGCGGCCTTGGCGGCGTTGTGCGTGGCCATCGCGGCCAGGCCGCCCTGCGCCTTGATCCACTGGAACACCAGCCCGGCGATGTAGATCGCGTAGGTGGGCGGGGTGTTGAACATCGAGTCGTTGTCGGCCACGGTCTTGTAGTCGAAGGCCGAGGGCGTGGCCGGCAGCGCCTGGCCGATCAGGTCGTCGCGCACGATCACGATGGTCAGGCCGGCCGGGCCGATGTTCTTCTGCGCGCCGCCGTAGATCAGGCCGTACCTCGACACGTCGATCGGGCGCGAGAGGATGTCGCTGGACATGTCGGCCACCAGCGGCACGCTGCCCACGTCGGGGGTGAAGTGGTACTCCACGCCGCCGATGGTCTCGTTGCTGCAGATGTGCACGTAGGCGGCGTCGGGGTTCAGCGCCCACTCGGCGCGCGGCGGGATGCTGGTGTAGCCGCCGGCCTTGGCGCTGGCCGCCACGTTGACGGTGCAGTACTTCTGCGCTTCCTTGATCGACTTCTTCGACCACTCGCCGGTGTCGATGTAGTCGGCTGCGGTCTTGCCGCGCAGCATGTTCATCGGGACGATGGCGTTCTCGGCCAGCGCGCCGCCCTGCATGAACAGCACCTTGTAGTGGGCGGGCACCGCCAGCAGCTCGCGCAGCAGCGCCTGGGCCTCGTCGGCGATGCTGATGAACTCCTTGCCGCGGTGGCTCATCTCCATCACGCTCATGCCCGAGCCATGCCAGTCGAGCATCTCGGCGGCAGCGGTCTGCAGCACCGATTCGGGCAGGGCGGCAGGGCCGGCACTGAAGTTGAACACGCGGGTCATGGGCGGGGTCTCCGGTCTGTGAAGGGGCAGGGCAAGCGCACGAGTTTACGGTTGCCGGCCCCCGCACTCGGCCAAATGGACGAGGCGGCGCGGCGGGCCCCGGCCCACAATCGGCGCATGAAGTGGGTGCGCGCTGCCTGCGGCGCCGCGCCGCCCTGGGAGCCTCGGCCAGGCCTGGCCTGGATCGGGCAGCTGTTGCTGCGCCTGCTGCTGGCCTGGCTGGCCGGCACCACGGGCGCCACGGCCTGGGCCCAGACGCAACCGGCCCCTCAGACGCTGGTCGAGGCCGAATTCGCCCCCTCGCCCGACGGCCCCTGGACACGCGTCGCCCTGCCCGACACCTGGGCACAGCGCCAGGTGGCGCGGCCGGCGATGGGCTGGTACCGCTGGCACATGACCCTGCCCGCCGCGCCGGGTGGCGGGCGGGTGGGCCCACCCGATGCCGACGGCACGCTGTGGGCCCTGCGCGCCGACCGCCTGGGCAGCCGCCACCGGCTGTGGCTCAACGGCGCGCTGCTGCACGACAGCTTCGGCGAGGACGAGGTGGGCCGCGCCCAGGCCCTGCCGCTGTTGCTGCAGCTGCCGCCGGCCCTGCTGCGTGCGGGCGACAACCAGATGCTGCTGCAGGTCGACGGCGGGCTGCGCGCCGGCCTGTCGCCGCTGCGGCTGGGGCCGGCCACGGCGATGGCGCTGGAGCACCGCGTCTACCAGAACCTGACCGTGGCGCTGCCGCAGCAGCTCAACCTGGTGGCCGCCGGCGCCTGCGGTTTTGCGCTGCTGATGTGGTGGCGCCGGCGCAGCGAGGCAGCGATGGGCTGGTTCGGCCTGCTGGGGCTGGGCGTCTCGCTGCGCAACCAGGCCTACTACGTGGTCAACCCGGGGCTGCCGCCGGCGCTGACCTCGGCGCTGTTCTTCGCCATGCAGGTCGGCACGGTGGTGCTGCTGGGGGTGTTCGCGATGTCGCTGACGCGCCGGCGGCCGCGCGGCTACCGGCCGCTGCTGCTGGGCGGCGCGGCGCTGATCGCGCTGGCCGGCGTGGGCGCCAGCCTGTCGGGCACGGTGGCCATCGACCGTGTGCGCACGGTGGCCTACCCGCTGCTGGGCGCGCTGGCCCTGCCCGCGCTGGTGCTGATCGCGCAGCGGGTGCGGGCCATGCGCGGTGGCGAGCTGGCCGCGCTGCTGGCCTCGCTGGTGGTGGTGATGGTGGCCGGCGCGCACGACTACCGCTTCCAGCAGGGCCACCTGGCCATCACCGAGCATTGGTGGCTGCCGCTGGCCACGCCGCTGATGGTGCTGGCCTTCGCGGTGCTGATGGTGGGCCGCCTGGCGCAGGCGATGTCGCAGGTGGAGGTGCTCAACCTCACGCTGGAGCAGCGCGTGCGCGAGCGCACCCACGCGCTGGCCACGGCCACCGCCGCCAAGTCGCGCTTCCTGGCCGCGGCCAGCCACGACCTGCGCCAGCCGGTGGTCACCATCGGCCTGCTGGTGGGCCTGCTGCGCGAGCAGCTGCTGGCGCCGGCGCAGCGCCACATGGTGGCCAAGGTCGACGAGGCGGTGGCGGCGATGGAGGCCCTGCTGGCCCGGCTGCTCGACCTGTCGCGGCTGGACTCGGGCACGGTGCGGGTGCAGGCTCGGCCGCTTTCCCTGCAGCCGCTGTTCGACGCGGTGGCGGTGCACGAGGGCGAGGCCGCGCGCCACAGGGGCCTGCGCCTGCGCGTGCGGCCCACGGCGCTGGCAGTGCGGGCCGATCCGGCGCTGCTCGAGCAGATCCTGCGCAACCTGGTCAGCAACGCCGTGCGCTACACCGATGCCGGCAGGGTGCTGCTGGCCGCGCGCCGCGCGGCCGACGGCCGGGTGCGTCTGCAGGTGTGGGACAGCGGGCGCGGCATCCCCGCCGATCAGCAGGCGGCCGTGTTCGAGGAGTTCGTGCAGCTCGACAACCCGCAGCGCGACCGCGCGCAGGGCCTGGGTCTGGGGCTGGCCATCGTGCAGCGCAGCGCCGACCTGATGGGCGCCACGCTGGGCCTGCGCTCGGTGCCCGGGCGCGGCAGCTGCTTCAGCCTGCTGCTGCCGGCCAGCACGGCGCCCGAGACCGGCAGCGCGGCGTCGGTGGCCCCGGCGCCACGCTGGCTGGCGGGCCGGCACCTGGTGCTGGTCGACGACGACATCGCCGTGCGCGAGGCCCTGGGCGCGCGCCTGCAGGCCTGGGGCGCCAGCGTGGCCGCCTTCGACGGCCCGCGCG
>JAURXG010000667.1 GCA_030654555.1 Aquabacterium sp. | reverse complement strand
GCGCCGAAGGCGCTTCGGGGGGGGGCCATCGATTCCCCGAGGCCCATCTGGATGTAGCCCGTGGGGCACCCGTCCGTGCAGATGTGGCAGCCGATGCACGTGTTGTAGTCGGTGTCGCCGTAGCGGCCGGTGGTGGCCTTGGCCTTGGGCACCTTGAAAACCGCCGTCTGCGGGCAGTAGACGACGCAGTTGTCGCACTCGAAGCACTGGCCGCAGCTCATGCAGCGCTTCGCCTCGGCCTGGGCCTGGGCCTCCAGCAGTGGCAGCAGCCGCTCCTCGAAGTTGTTCAGGGCCTGCTCGGCCGTCAGCGCCACGATCTTGCGGCGGTTGCGCGGCGTGTAGTTGAAGTGGCCGAGGAACAGCTCCTTGTGCGAGATGACGTAGCGGTCGGAGCGGTCGTCGTAGTTGTGGATCGCGCCGGTGCTGGTGTCGGTGCCCAGCAGCGGGGCCTCGATCTGGGTGATCTTCAGCCCCTTCTCCAGCATCTTGCGGGTCAGGTCGAAGCTGTGCACGTCGATCTTCGGGCGCTTGTCCAGCGGCTCGCTGCGCAGGTGGCGGTCGATGCCGTCGGCGGCGATCGCGCCGTGACCGATGGCGGTGGTCAGCAGGTGCGGTCGCACCACGTCGCCACCGACGAACACCCCCGCCTGGCCTTGCACCTGGTAGTTCTTGTCGGCGTTGATGCCGCCCTTGCCGTTGTTCAGCGTCTCCAGCCCGGTGAAGTCGACCGCCTGGCCGATCGCCGAGACGATCAGGTCGGCCGCTATGTCTTCCTCGGTGCCGGGAATGGTCTTGACGTCCAGCTTGCCGCCCACCAGCCGCGCCTCGCAGCGCATCACGCGCAGCGCGGTGGCGCGGCCACTGGCGTCGCGGATCACCGCCACCGGCGCCATGCCGCCGCGGATGGCGATGCCCTCGGACAGCGCATGCTCCACCTCGTGCTTGCTGGCCTGCATCTTGTCGATCGCGAAGATCGAGGTCAGCGTCACCTCGGCGCCCTGGCGCTTGGACAGCAGCGCGGCGTCGTGCGCGGCAAAGCCGGCGATCGCGTTCTCCGGCCGGTCGGATTCGTGGATCTGGTCGATGTGGCCGAGGCGGCGCGCCACCGTGGCCACGTCGATCGAGGTGTCGCCGCCGCCCACCACCACCACGCGCTTGCCCACATGCTGCATGCGGCCGTCGTTGAAGGCCTTCAGGAAGGCCGTGGCGGTGACGCAGTTGGGCGCCTCGCCGCCTTCGACGGGCAGCGGCCGACCACTCTGCGCGCCCAGCCCCAGGAACACCGCGTCGAACTGCTGCTGGATCTGCTCGAGCGTGATGTCGGTGCCGATGCGCACGCCGGTGCGGGCGGTGACGCCCAGGTCGAGGATGCGGCCGATCTCGGTGTCGAGCACCGCGCGCGGCGTGCGGAAGCCCGGGATGCCGTAGCGCATCATGCCGCCCAGCTCGGGCCGCTCGTCGAAGATCGTCACCGCGTGGCCCTTGCGCGCCAGCTGGTAGGCCGCCGACAGCCCGGCCGGCCCGCCGCCGATCACCGCCACCGTCTTGCCGGTCAGCGCGGTCGGCTTGGGATAGGCCAGCTGGTGTTCGTTGGCCCAGTCGCCCAGGAAGTGCTCGACCGAGTTGATGCCGACGAAGTCCTCGACCTGGTTGCGGTTGCAGCCCGATTCACAGGGCGCCGGGCACACCCGGCCCATCACCGACGGCAGCGGGTTGGCCTCGGTCAGGCGGCGCCACGCGTACTCCTGCCAGGGCACGCCGGCGGGCGGTTTCTCGATGCCGCGCACGATGTTGAGGTAGCCGCGGATGTCCTCGCCCGACGGGCAGCTGCCCTGGCAGGGCGGCGTGCTCTGGATGTAGGTGGGGCACTTGTGCGAGTGGTCGGCGTCGAAGATCTCGTCCTGCCAGCGCAGCGGCTTGTGATCGCCGTCCTTGTAGCGGCGGAAGTTCAGCGGCTGGGCGGGCACCGATTCCAGATGGGCGGACATGGTGGGTCTCCTTCGGGGGTTCTCAGAAGCGGTGCTTCACTTGTCGGCCAGGCGCACGATGCCCAGCGCCTTGAGCACGTATTTCTCGTAGACCGGCTCGCTGTTGCCGGTCTTCATCTTGCGCATGAAGTACTTCTCGAATCCGATCTTGGCCAGGTGCACCCACTTGCCCTTCTTGAACCAGTTCACGTTGCGCGGCGGGATCTGCGGCAGCGCCACGAAGGCCGCGCCGGTGTCGCCCATGTCGGCCAGGCAGATCGCGTTCCAGGTGGCCTTGGTGCTCACCGGCTGGCCCTTCAGCTCGTCGGCGATGTTGTGCACGATCGCCGTGACCATGGTCTCGATCATGTAGCCGGTCTTGGGCGCACCGGTGGGCACCGGCGTCACTTCCACCGGCGGGATGGCCACGCAGACGCCGGCCGAGAAGAGGTTCTGGTAAGCCTTGCTGCGCTGGAACTCGTCGATCAGCACGAAGCCGCGCGGGTTGCACAGCTTGGGCACCGCCGCCACCGCGTCCACGCCCTTGAAGGCGGGCAGCATCATGGCCAGCTTGAAGGGCAGCTCGTGGTCCTTGACCACCTGCCCCTGGTCGTCGAGCTGGGTGACGAACAGCTTGCCGTCTTCGACCCTGGTGGTCTTGGCGTTGGTGATCCACTTCATGTCGTGGCCCCGCAGCTCGGACTCGAGCATCGACTTGCTGTCGCCCACGCCGCCCAGCCCCAGGTGGCCGATGTAGGGCTCGCTGGTGACGAAGGTGATCGGCACCTTGTTGCGCAGCTTGCGCCGGCGCAGGTCGGTGTCGAGGATGAAGGCGAACTCGTAGGCCGGGCCGAAGCAGCTGGCCATCGGCATCGCGCCGATCACCACCGGGCCGGGGTTCTTCAGGAAGTCCTGGTACTGCGCCCAGAAGGCTTCGGCATGGTTGACCGTGCACACCGAATGGGTGTGGCCGCCCCCACCGGACGATGACGGCCCGGCGCCCGGCACCTCGTCGAAGCTGAGCTTCGGGCCGGTGGTGATGACCAGGTAGTCGTAGGCCAGTTCCTGGCCGCCGTCGAGCACCAGCTTGCTGTTGTCGGCGTCGATCTGTGTCACCGCCTTCGCGATGAAGTGGATGCCCTTGCGCTCGAGCAGCGGCGCGACGTGCAGGATCACCTCCTCGCGCTGGCGCCAGCCCACCGCCACCCAGGGATTGGACGGCACGAACTGGAAGTAGTCGACCGCACTGACCACCGTGACCTGGTGCTCCTTGCCCAGCGCCGCGCGCATCTCGTAGGCGGCGGGCATGCCGCCGAGGCCGGCGCCCATGATGACGATGTGAGCCATGGTCTGGACTCCGGTGGTGCTCAGCGGGGATCGCCGAGGCGGATGGCCTTGCTGACGAGCTGGTGCACACCACCCACCATGCTCATGTCGAAGCCGTAGTAGGGCAGCACCTTGCTGAACTGCGCCTTGCAGATCGCGCAGATGGTGGCCATGAAGTTCACGCCATGCGCATCGACCACGTGCTTCAGCGCCTCCATGCGCGGCAGCGCGCCCTTGACGCGCAGCTCGATCAGGTCGTCGGTCAGCAGGCCGCCACCGCCGCCGCAGCAGAAGGTGGACTCGTGGATGGTGCCCGGCGCCATGTCGTGGAAGCGGTTGGCCACCGCCTTGATGATCTCGCGCGGGATCACGAACTGCCCGCCCGGCATGCTGCCCATGCGCGAGGCGCGCGCCACGTTGCAGCTGTCGTGGAAGGTGATGATGCGGTCGTCGTTCTTTTCCTTGTCGAACGAAATCGCGCCGCGCTGGATCAGGTCGTGGGTGAACTCGCAGATGTGCTGCGGCACCGGGTAGCGCGCATCGAGCCAGTCGAACGGGCCGATCAGCGTGTTCCAGAAGCTGTAGGCCACGCGCCAGGCATGGCCGCATTCACCCACCACGATGCGCTTGACGCCCAGCCGCTGCGCTTCTTCCTTCACGCGCAGCGAGATGTTGCGCATCTGCTCGTAGTTGCCGATGAACAGGCCGAAGTTGCCGGCCTCGCTGGCTTTGGAGCTGAGCGTCCAGCTGATGCCCGCGGCATGGAACACCTTGGCATAGCCGATCAGGCTCTCGACATGCGGCTCGCTGAAGAAGTCGGCCGACGGCGTGACCAGCAGCACCTCGGCGCCCTCGACGTCGAGCGGGAAGCGCACGTCCAGGCCGGTCTCTTCCTTGGTGTCTTCCTCCAGGCCGAGCAGGGTGTCTTCCAGCGCCGGCCCCGGGATGCCCAGGTT
>JAURXG010000666.1 GCA_030654555.1 Aquabacterium sp. | reverse complement strand
ATCATCGTCGTCACCTCCGGCAAGGGCGGGGTGGGCAAGACCACCACCAGCGCCAGCTTTTCCGCCGGCCTGGCCCTGCGCGGCCACAAGACCGCGGTGATCGACTTCGACGTGGGCCTGCGCAACCTCGACCTGATCATGGGTTGCGAGCGGCGCGTGGTCTACGACCTGATCAACGTGATCCACGGCGAGGCCAACCTGAACCAGGCGCTGATCAAGGACAAGCAGTGCGACAACCTCTACGTGCTGGCCGCCAGCCAGACGCGTGACAAGGACGCGCTGACGCAGGACGGCGTCGAGAAGGTGCTCAAGGACCTGGGCGAGATGGGCTTCGAGTACATCGTCTGCGATTCGCCGGCCGGCATCGAGACCGGTGCGCTGATGGCCATGCACTTCGCCGACGAGGCGCTGGTGGTCACCAACCCCGAGGTGTCGTCGGTGCGCGATTCCGACCGCATCCTGGGCATGCTGTCGAGCAAGACCAAGCGTGCGATCGACGGCCTGCCGCCGATCAAGGAGCACCTGCTGATCACCCGCTACAACCCCAGCCGGGTCGAGGGCGGGCAGATGCTGTCGCTGACCGACATTCAAGAGATCCTGCGCATCCCGCTGATCGGTGTGGTGCCCGAGAGCGAGACGGTGCTGGATGCCAGCAACCAGGGCGTGCCGGCGATCCACCTGAAGGCCACCGACGTCAGCGAGGCCTACAAGGACGTGATCAGCCGCTTCCTGGGCGAGACCGTGCCGATGCGCTTCATCGACGCCGAGAAGCCGGGCTTCTTCAAGCGCCTGTTCGGTGGGAGGTGAGCGGCATGTCGTTTCTCTCGTTCTTCCTCGGTGAGAAGAAGAAGACCGCCTCGGTCGCCAAGGAGCGGCTGCAGATCATCCTGGCGCACGAGCGCTCGGGGCGCGGCGCCTCGCGTGCCGACTACCTGCCGCAGCTGCAGGCCGAGCTGATGGCGGTGATCAGCAAGTACGTCAACATCGCGCCCGGCGACATCAAGGTCAGCCTCGAGAAGCAGGACAACTTCGAGGTGCTGGAAGTGAAGATCGAACTGCCCGACGCGGTTCGCTGATCACGCCGCGGCGCGTCTTGGGATGAATCCGCCGCTGCCCTTCCTGGCCGGTTACGCCGAGCCGCTGCTGGCCCAGGTGCGCCAGCTGCTGGCCGAGGGCGCGCTGGGCGAGCACCTGCAGCGCCGCTACCCCGAGGCCCATGCCATCCGCACCGACGGCGCGCTCTACGAGCATGCCTCGGCGCTGAAGGCGCGCTACCTGCGCAACGCGCCGGCGCTGTCCAAGGTGGCCTACGAGGGCCGGCTGCAGATCGACCAGCGTGCGCTGGGCACGCTGACGGCGGTCTCGCGCGTGCAGGGCGGCAAGCTCACCGCCAAGCGCGAGCTGCGGGTGGCGGCGGTGTTCAAGCAGGCACCGGCGGCGATGCTCGACATGATCGTCGTGCACGAGCTGGCGCACCTGAAGGAGCGTGAGCACAACAAGCCCTTCTACGCGCTGTGCGACCACATGCTGGCGGGCTACCACCAGATCGAGTTCGACACCCGCCTCTACCTGACCTGGCAGCAGGCGCTGGCCCGCGCACCGTCATGAACGACCTGCTGATCTCGCTGGGCATCGAGCACTGGAAGGGCGCGGTGGGCACGCTGCTGCTGCCGCCGGTGCCGCTGCTGCTGCTGGCGCTGTTGGGCATCCTGCTGTTGCCACGCTGGCGCGGGCTGGGCCGGGCCTTGGTGCTGGTCGCGGTGCTGGGCCTGTGGGCGGTGTGCACCACCGGCGTGGGCAGCCTGCTGACCGACGCGCTCACCCGGCCGCCGCCGGCCCTGTCGCCCGAACGCATCACCAGCCTGGCCCGCGCACCGAAGACGGCGATCCTGGTGCTGGGCGCCGGCCGCAAGCTCCAGGCGCCGGAGTACGGCGTTGTCGACATGACGCCGTTGGCGCTGGAGCGGCTGCGCTACGGCCTGTGGCTGGCGCGCCAGACCCGCTTGCCGGTGGGCTACAGCGGCGGCATCGGCCATGGCAGCCCCGCCGGCGCCACCGAATCCGACGCCGCGCGCCTGGTGGCGCAGCGCGACTTCGGCGCGACGCTGCGCTGGCTGGAAGCGCGCTCGCGCGACACCAACGAGAACGCCCGCTACAGCGTGGCGATGCTGCGCGCCGAAGGCATCGAGCAGGTGCTGCTGGTGACCCACGGCTACCATCAGCGCCGCGCGCTGGCGGCCTTCGACCGCGCCATCCGGCAGTCCGGCGCCACGATGCGGGTGATCGCCGCGCCGATGGGGCTGCAGCGGCCCCTGGGTTGGGCGCTGGGCGACTGGTTGCCCAATGCCGAAGGCCTGGCGATGACCCGCCGGGCGCTGCACGAGTGGCTGGGGCGGCTGGCGGGCGCCTGACAGCGCCCCGCGCCGGATTCAGGCGGCCGGCGGTGCGCTGCGCGCCTGCCGGGCGAGCACCTCGCGGATGCTGCCCAGCACGATCTGGCCCAGGTGCGCGCCGCCGCCGATGTCGATCTCGGCGCCGTTGACGTAGCCCGCCGCGTCCGAGCACAGAAAGCCCACCAGCGCGGCCACGTCCTCGGGCCGGCCGAAGCGCCGCGCCGGGATCAGGGCGATCGCGTCCTCGCGGATCACCGTCGGCAGGCCCTGCACCGCCACGGTGTCGATCATGCCGGGCAGGATGGCGTTGCAGGTGATGCCGTGGCGCGCATGCTCCAGCGTCACCGTGCGGGTCAGGCCGATCAGCCCGGCCTTGGTGGCCGAGTAGCCGGCCTGGTGGTAGAGCCCGGTGCGCCCGGCGATCGACGCGATGTTGACGATGCGGCCCCAGCCGCGCTCGACCATGCCGGGCAGCAGCGCCTGGCTCAGCAGCATCGGCGCGGTGAGGTTGACGTCGAGTTCACGCTGCCATTTGGCGGGCGACATGCGCACCACCGGCGCGATGTGCGTGGCGATGCCGGCGTTGTTGACCAGGCCGTCGAGCGGGCCCAGTGCGTCTTGCAGCTTGGCCAGCGCGGTGGTGATCTGCGTGGCATCCCCCACGTCGCAGATCGCCCAGGCGACGGGCGCCCCGCCGGCCGCGATCTCGTCGGCCACGCGCTCGAGGTCGGGCGCGATGTCGAGCAGCCCGACACCGAAGCCCAGGCGCGCCAGGTGCAGCGCGGTGGCGCGGCCGATGCCGGCGGCGGCGCCGGTGACCACGATGTGGCGGCGCGGTGCGGTGGCCGTGTTCATCGGGCGCTGCCGGCGGGGTTGGCCGCGGTGGCCGGGGTTGTGCTTGCGGCATCACCATGCCGGCGGATCAGCGCCTTGCCCAGCGCCGCCAGGTGCACCTGGTCGGGCCCGTCGCCCATGCGCATGTAACGCGCGTAGACATAGGCTTCGGCCAGGAACAGGTCTTGCGAGAATCCGGCCGCGCCGTGCAGCTGCATCGCCCGGTCGATCACCCGGGCAGCCATGTCGGGCACGGCGATCTTGGCCGCCGAGATCAGGTCGCGCGCGGCCTTGTTGCCCTCGCGGTCCATCTTGTCGGCGGTGCGCAGCGTCAGCAGCCGGGCCTGTTCGATCTCGACGAACGAGCGGGCGATGTCCTCGCGCACCGAGCCGTGCTCGCCCAGCAGGTGGCCGAAGGCGCGGCGCGCGCCGGCGCGCTGGCACATCATCTCCAGCGCCCGCTGGGCGCAGCCGATCAGCCGCATGCAGTGGTGGATGCGCCCGGGGCCCAGCCGGCCCTGCGCGATCTCGAAGCCGCGGCCTTCGCCCAGCAGCATGTTGGCCAGCGGCACGCGCACGTCCTCGTAGACGATCTCGGGGTGGCCCACCGGCGCGTCGTTGAAGCCGAAGATGCGCATGTCGCGCACGATGCGCACGCCGGGGGTGTTCTTGGGCACCAGCACCATCGACTGCTGGTGGTGCGCGCTGGGGTGGTCGGGCGAGGACTTGCCCATCACGATCAGCAGCTGGCAGTCGTCGGCCAGCGCGCCCGAGGTGAACCACTTGCGGCCGTTGATCACCCATTCGTCGCCCTCGCGGCGGATCTCGCAGCGGATGTTGGTGGCGTCGCTGGAGGCCACCTCGGGCTCGGTCATCGAGAACGCCGAGCGTATCTCGCCGGCCAGCAGCGGCTGCAGCCAGCGCGCCTGCTGCTCGGGCGTGCCGTAGAGCGACAGCACCTCCATGTTGCCGGTGTCGGGCGCCGAGCAGTTGAACACCTCCGAGGCCCACAGCACCCGGCCCATGGCCTCGGCCAGCGGCGCGTACTCCAGGTTGCTCAGACCCGCGCCGTGGTGACCGGGCAGGAACAGGTTCCACAGCCCCAGCGCGCGGGCCTGCTGCTTGAGGTGCTGCACGATGGGCGGCGTGCGGCCGGGCGGGCCCTCGCTGGCCTGTTCGCGGTAGAGGTGCTCGACCGGCAGCACCTGCTCGGTCATGAAGGCGTTGACCTGCGCCTGCAGGGTGGCGGCGCGCTCGCTGTGCTGAAAGTCCATGGGCCCTCCGATCGGTGGGCCAGCCTAGCGCCGCGGCAGCGCCGGGTCTTGCAGTTATTGGCTGCCGGGCTTCTTCGCGGCGTCGCCCGACCACTGCTGCTGCAGCTGAGCCCAGCCCTCGGGGCCCAGCTTCTCCAGCGTGGCCATGTTGACCTCGTAGATGGCTTCGGCTTCCGGGAAGGCCTCGACCGCGCGGTCGATGCTGTCCTCGCGGATCAGGTGCAGCGTGGGCCAGGGCGAGCGGTTGCTGGCGTTGGTGACGTCGTCGACATCGGTGTCGGCAAACTGGTACTGCGGGTGGAAGCTGGCCACCTGCAGCACGCCTTCGAGGTCGAGCTCGGCCACGGTGTCCTCGGCCACCTCGATGAAGTCGTTGTAGTCGGCGAAGTCGGTCAGCACGCCCGGGTGGATCAGCAGCGTGGTCTCGATCTTCTCGGCGCTGACTTCGGCCAGCCGCTCCAACTCGGCGATCAGGTCGGCCAGCAGGCCGGCCGGGTCGGTGGCGTGGCTCACCACGTAGCGCACCAGGCCCTTGACCTGCGGCGCCTTGGCGAAGGGGCACAGGTTCAGGCCGATCACTGCATGGTCGACCCAGGCGCGGGTGCGCGCGATCACGGTGGCGTCGTCGGGGATGTCTTGATGGGTCGGGTCGGTCATCTATCTGGCCTCCATCATGCGCAGCCGCCGTGCGGCTTCCTCATCCTTGGCATCGTCGATCACGGCCAGCACCTGGCCCAGGTC